>CAIYWO010000361.1 GCA_903929925.1 uncultured beta proteobacterium
AGATCAGCACCTGTTGTCAAGCGCACCAGGTGTGGTGCTACCAACCCAATGAACCCAATCACGCCGCAAAAGGCCACGACAAAGCCTGCCAGAGCCGCCACCATCAAGACAACCCGTAACCGTAGGCTTGGCAAACAAACCCCGACATGTCGCGCGATGTTTTCCCCCAGTAGCAGTGCGTTGAGCTTCTGCACGAGCCCAAGCGTTGCAACCCAGACACCCGCCAATAAGCCGCTGACTACGATGACTAGCGTCCAGCTTGCATTCGATAACGTGCCGAGTGTCCAAAAAGTGAGGCTGCGTAATTGGCTATCTGTGGCCGTATAGGCGCACAGCCCAATCACCGCTCCCGCCAGAGCGTTGATTGCAATCCCAGTCAAAAGTAGCCCTCCTATGGAGCCTGCCATCCAGTGCCGAGAGATACCATCGAGTAACAGGCAAACAAGCACCGCACCGCCAAAGGCGATCAGCGGTAACAACAGCCAGTGCGAGGCAAAGCCAGCTAAAGCCGGACTCTGCGTCAGAAAGACAATCGAAAGCGCGGCGGCACAAGCGGCGCCTGAAGAAATGCCAAGCAAACCCGGTTCCGCCAAGGGGTTTCGGAATAAGGCCTGTGTCAACGCTCCTGCAAAACCCAGACTCGCTCCAATTAACGCGGCAAACAGCACGCGAGGCAGACGGATGTCCCACAAGATGTGTCGATGACTAACAGCCAACACCTCAGTATCTGGTGTATCTAGCCAAAACAGCCATGCAGATTGATCGAGCACTAGCGCACCAAAGTGTGTCGCACTGAAGGCAGCGAGCAGCAACAAGGACAGCAGACCAAGCGTCGCGGAGGGCATACGCCTGCGCAGAGTCAGGCTCATAAGCGTATCGCCTCGCTTGCCGCGCGACGTAACGCCAATATTGCGTCTGGCATGCGCGGACCAAAGCCCAAGAGAAACATTGTGTCAAATACGAGCCAACGCGATGCGCGTGCGGCCGGAGTCATGGCTAGACCTTTGATTTGCATGATCGATTCACTGACACTTGGGGTATTCTGGTGCGCCATAGCGTCAGGTTGTGTCAAGACAAGCAAATCCGGCTGCGCCGCGATCAAGGCCTCCGTTGTGATGGGACGATAGCCCGCTGTGTCTGCAAAGGCGTTTTGCAAACCCGCGTATTGCAGCATCACATGCGCACCAGTACCTGCACCCGCGACAATGAACTGACCCGGCGACTGACCCAAAACGAACATCACCCGGATGTTGGTCTGCGGCGCAGGTACACGCTGTGCCACAGCACCCCACTCGCGCCAAAGTTTCTCAGCGAACAATTGAGCCCTTTCCTCGCATCTCAAGATGCGACCAAGCTGCTTAATCCGCAAAATCAGTGCCTCAGCCGTATAGCCATCTTCCGCAGTCGACACGGCAACGCCAGCGCCTCGCAAACGTGACAACACCGAAATCGGTCCGGCGTCATGACTCACAATCACGTTATGTGGTGCCAAGGCAAGAATGCCCTCTAGCGACAGATTACGGGCGTATCCCACGCTAGGTAGGCGTCGTACACCGAGAGGAAATCTCGACGTTGTATCCACACCAACGAGGCTAGACTCTTGCCCTAAGGCGCAAACGATTTCGGTCAGTCCGCCCCCGACGCACACAACGCGTCGCTTG
>CAIYWO010000362.1 GCA_903929925.1 uncultured beta proteobacterium
CGGCACCAGACACTGGGCGCGGTCAATATTGGATGGTATTACGAGGCGCATGCACCATCAACGGAGAAGATGCATTTGAGCGCTCATTGATTTTTATCGCTCCCACAGACAAGGCGCCTGTCGTTCAATCGTCAGGCACCGGTGTCGCGATTATGTGTATGCAGTTTCCCAAGCGTGAAGGCGCAAACTGACCCAATGAAAATGATCAAGAAAATCGCACTGCTTTCCACAGTATTCCTGGGGTCTCTGTGCATGAGCCATGCGATTGGACAAACGGCGAACGCTCCCATTCGCATGGTTGTGATCGTTGCGCCTGGCGGTAGCGCCGATGCGATGGCACGGATGGTAGGTGAAAAACTAGGGACTGCACTTAAGACCTCTGTTGTGGTGGAGAACAAGCCAGGTGCCGGCGGAAATCTCGCCACACAATTTGTCGCTAAAGCAACACCAGACGGCACGACCTTGCTGATCACCGCAAACAATCACACGATTAATCCAACGCTCTTTGCGGACGCTGGATACAAGCTTAATGATCTAGAGCCAATCGCTGACTTGATGTGGGGCCCGAGCGTTATTGTGGTTCCGGCAAACTCACCCTACCAGTCCTTAGATCAATTACTCGCTGATGCGAAGAAGCGACCTGGCGCGATTGCCTACGGTAGCGCAGGCATCGGCACACCAAGCCACATCGCAGGGGAGTTACTCAATCAAGCTGCCGGCATCAAACTCACGCATGCTCCCTATCGCGGATCAGGCCCGTCTCTGACAGACCTCGCAGGAGGCCAAATTCCGGTCGTCTTGTCATCACTTGTCGCAGCGATGCCACTGATCAAGTCAGGAAAAATTCGCCCTCTCGCAGTCACGTCTCAAAAACGCTGGCGCGGTGCAGAGAATATCCCTGCAGTCTCTGAGTTTGGTTTACCAAACTACGAGCACCTGACCTTTATTGCCTTGATGGCACCAAAGGGATTAACCGATGCTCAAATCAAATCTCTGAGTGACCACGTCATGACGGCGCTCAAAGACGAAGCCGTGCAAGCACGCGTAGCGAGCCTTGGTGGCGAGGTCGGACACATGAATGCCGCAGCCTTCAAGAACTATATCAATAAGGATTACGAGATCTCTGCAAATATCGTCAAACTGACTGGCATGAAAGCAGAGTAAACATGCAATATGCGCGGCAGACGAAACCTACGAGGTTGGTCTGCCGCGATATCTTTTAACGCCCTTTAAATTGTGCAGGGCGTTTTTCCATAAAGGCAGTGCGGCCTTCTTTGAAGTCTTCACTGGCAAAGCAGTTCTTCACCATCTGTACCGCGCGCTCCATGTCCTGCTCATCAGGATGCGCGCACACTTGCCGGATGTTGAATTTGCTTGCCGCAACGGTTAGCGGTGCATTCTCAGCGATCATCTTGGTGTACTGCTCCACGACCGCGTCGATCTCGTTGCCGGCACAGACGCGAGAGACAAAACCCATCCGTAAAGCATCCTGCGCATCAAAGCGGCGAGCCGTGACAAAGATATCGGTAGCGTTGGCCAAACCAATAATGTCTGTAAACCGCTTAATGCCCTTGTGCCCATACCCTAAGCCCAAACGTGCGGCCGGCATTCTGAAGGTTGCGTCTTCGGAGCAGATTCGGATATCACAAGCAGCAGCCAAACCTAATCCGCCACCGAAGCAAAACCCACGAATCTTGCCGATGACCGGCTTGGAGGACTCAACTGGCGCGACCATCGAATCGGCCACTGCGTTGTCGTAATCGTCTTGCGTCTTTGCCGAACTGCGAAGCTTGTCGAACTGCGAAATGTCAGCGCCCGACACAAAAGCCTTATCCCCTACGCCAGCAATGACGATGACCCGAACCTCTGGGTC
>CAIYWO010000363.1 GCA_903929925.1 uncultured beta proteobacterium
AGCGCAAATAGACTGACCACAAAAAAAGAAAAAATACACAAATATTGAGCTGCTGGCTTTTTAAGCATCGCCATAGATAATATGACAGTCGAAGCGAGTAGCGTGAGGATGGCAAGCATGAGCCCGCGAGAACCAATTCTGTATTCACTTATTTCAATTCTGACGAGCCGATACTCCCGAATTCGCGCGACAAGATTGCCGAGTTGCGAAGCTGTGAGTGGTTGAAGCTTAGTAAAGTTGAATGGGTCGTAAACGATGTCTGACATAACAGTTAGTGCTGTGAGGGCGCTTTGAGTACCCTGACGAATGGAGAGCGCATTGCCTTGCTGCATCGCTAGCCACTCTTTTTGTAAAACGCCTGAAACGTAAGCACGTGTTGCCTCCATGAGAGGTGCTCCGACTTCTGGTTCAATATTTAGTGATATACGTCCAAGTGTACGGAGCGCATCCGCCTCTTGCAATAATGAGGTCTTTGCACGGATATGGATATTTGAGATGTCACTGAAGACAAAAGCGATGCCCAATGAGAGTAAAACTATGGCTCCAGCATTCAATCCCGAAATATTAATACCATCGAATTTATGAACCAACTCGGCGTGTCTTTTGGGGGAAAAGCACCAACGCATGATGAGATAGGCGATAGTGGCACTAAACAGCGTGATGAGCAAAAAAATTAAGATCATTTCAAGGAGTATATTCATTATCTCGACACGTTTTTATTTGTGATTATTATTCATCTAAATCAATTAAATGTGCAAGTTCCGATACCTAGCTAGAGAATTTTTCAATACAACCGGACCGCATCTCAGGTGGAACGGAAACTCAAGACAACTTTTTGCTAGAGTTTAAGCTGTAGTTTCCAGTGCTTCTCAACACTTCACCCGTTCTGACTTTGGATCATAAAACGGTGCGAGTTGAGCATGAGCCTCATAGCGCTGCCAGCCAATCTCAATTTCGAATTTTTGCGCTGCGATCCAATCAGCGGTTATCGGCTCATCAGCGCGCATGTACCCCATACCAAGGGACGCATCGACTCGGTGACCATACATGCCTGAGGTGATCGCCCCTGCTCGCTTGCCGTTTACCCAGATCGGCTCTTCCCGATAAAGTAGTCGGTCTGTATTTTCAAGACGAAACTGGAGCAAACGTCGCTTTGGGATGCCTGATTCACGTCTCGCGAGCAGCACCTCGCGTCCTATGAATGCCACCGGTTTGTCGTAAGCAACTGTGAACCCCAAGCCAGCCTCGATATTGTTATCCTCGACGCTGACATCGTCACCCCAATGGCGGTAGCCTTTTTCCATACGACATGCATTCATGGCGTGCATTCCCGCCATCTTTAGACCATGCGCTGCGCCCGCCTCACGGATGATCTCATACACATGCATAGCAAATTCGCCAGGAATGTAAAGCTCCCAACCAAGCTCACCCACATAGGTGATCCGGCTGGCGCGAACCTGTGCATAGCCAATTTCGATGATTTGCGATGTCCCGAATGCGAAGGCTTCTTGGGAAAAGTCAGTATGAGGCGCAATCTGCTGCATCAGCGCGCGTGAATTTGGCCCCATAACACCCAACATAGGTATCGCAGCTGTATGGTCAGACACGAAACAGTGATCCGCCTGTTCGGCGTGGTTGCACAAGTAAGACAGATCGCGAAAGTGTGTCGCCGCCGCAGACACCACCATGAACTTCTGCTCGCCGGTACGTGTGATGGTCAGATCGGCCTCAATGCCACCTCGATCATTGAGCCATTGGGTGTAGACCAGTTTCCCGACTGGGACATCGATCCGGTTACACGAAATTTTTTCCAACACGCGCAATGCATCACGCCCCTCCACCATGAACTTTGTCATGGTGCTCTGGTCGTATAACGCGACTGCGTCTCGTGTCGCCCTACACTCAGCAGCGGTGCAGCCAAACCAATTTTGGTGGTGATAGCTGTATTCATACTCCGGTTTAACTCCCGGCAGTGCAAACCAGTTAGGCCGCTCCCACCCCGCGAGTTCTCCGTAGACTGCACCCGCTTGTTTCAGCACATCGTAAAAATGCGTGCGACGCGCGCCACGCGCAGTCGTGTACTGGTAATGAGGCCAATGCGTTTTATAGAGCAGCCCCAGCGTTTCAACCGTTCTGTCATGCAGGTATTGGCGCGTACCTTGGAAAGGACTCATGCGTTGCACTTCGATATCGACCAAATCCATGGGCGGTCGACGATCGCGGATCCATTCGGCCAGTACTTTGCCCGCACCGCCGGAACTCTGGATGCCAATCGAGTTGAATCCGCAAGCCACAAACAGATCTTTGATCTCGGCGGCCTCGCCAAGTAAATATCGGTCGTCCGGCGTAAAACTTTCTGGCCCATTAAACCAAGTCTGAATTCCAGTATTTTCCAGTAATGGAAAACGACTCGCAGCCTTCTCCAACACGGGCAGGAAGTGATCCATGTCCTCCGGAAGCGAATCAAAACAGAAGTCCTCGCGGATGCCTTGCATCCCCCATGGCTTTGCCTTGGGCTCAAAGCATCCAAGTAAGAT
>CAIYWO010000364.1 GCA_903929925.1 uncultured beta proteobacterium
AGGTCAACGCCGTACCTAGCCACGCTGCGGTGGGGCTGGCAAGACCTAGCCAATAACAAAAGGTCGCGACGACAAACAGCGCACACATCCACAAAATTGCAGACTGCGATGAGAACAGGTACTTCAGTAAGAACGCCTGATCCGCACGCGTGATATCACCTTGATACAACCAGAGGGCGAGCCCGGCGGCAATGGCCATCGCGATCATCAACGTGCGCAAAGGCTGCCATAGCCAGCCCAACCAAGTCAGGAAGGGGACGGTCAGCACAAGAATTACTTTTTCGTAACTGTCCATCGACTGGCTGTAGCGCATCAGGGCGAAACCCGCCCCCGCGGCTAGCAGCAGAAAAAACAAGACGTCAAATAATGTGGGGCGACCGCGCTCAAGACGCGATTGGCCTGGATCAGACAAATCATCCCAATTGTCTGCAGCGCCGGCGACTGGTTGTGTCATGACAGTAATCTCAGTGAACAGCGGTTGGTGGTGTTTGTTGCGACGCCTTCAAGCGACCGAGCGCGAGTTGTAGCTGCTCGAATTCACGGTTGAAATCAAGTGTACGCTTTTGCGATGTCATGGCTGCCAATACACTTGTACCGCCTGCGTGTTCTGTCGGACGCAGCCATACCCAAATGCGGCGATCGCGCACATAAAACATCGTGAAGACGCCCAATACCAACAACAAACAACCGATATAAACAATCAACTTACCTGGCGTGCGACTAACCTGAAAAACACTGGCCTGAACATGGTCAAAAGATTTCAAGGTAAACAAGACAGGAGCTGGATAAAACGCCAGATCCGACAACGCAGCAACGGCTAAGCGCGACCAGTTTTCTGCTTTCGTCAGTTCCTCGGGCGACTCAGCAATCGGTGGCAGACCTGCGCGTGCACGCGTCAGGCGATAAAGTTCGGCGACCGAGGAGGACAATAAGCGCGCAACGATGTCGGCTGCTCGCTGTTGTTCGGCTTTGGGCACGTTGCGCTCGAGAAACTCGGAGATCGCACCTAAGCCACCTGTTGCAAAGGTATCAAGCGCACGCTCAGCTGAAGTCTGCAGCGCCTTTTGCTCAGCTGCGGAACCGCGATAGCTTTGTACAAGGTTGGCTGCCGCTTGCCTGCGCATCGCAGGATCAGCAAGCGCTGCGCGTAACAGCATAAATTCTTTAACCGAACCGTGGTCATCCGCAGGGATACGCAAATATCTGAACCCTGGACGACCAGGCTCCTGGACGCCAGCCAAAAATACCGACATCCCATCGAGTTCCACCGGCAACATATAGTTGTGAAACAAAGTGGTCTGACCACTTGCATCCGTTAGTCGATATTCAATACTCGGACCCACGTTGCGCAAGTTGGCATTTTTTTTGCCTGCTGCACTTCCGGTCACAGAGGCCACATGCTCAGCCAGCGCTTTGGGTGCGGAAGGCTCTCCTGCCGTGAGATCTTCTACGTTGATTGGGCGCAGCTTGGTAATGTCAGCTTTTACTTCTTTACCGGGGCCAGCAAACTTGACGTCGCTCGATTGCCCAACGCGTGCTTTGAGTTCCAGCTCAACGATCTTCTCGCCCGTCAGGCTGTGCCCGATCAGCTCAACTTCGCTGCCACCATCGTCAAAACTTGATTGATAAACCGTTACACCTTTGAAGTGCAGAGGCTCATTGACTTCAATCGTGGCATCAAAGGTTTTGCCGGTATCAGGATCGGTCACCTCGACTTCACTCGCGAAGCGGCTAGGCATACCTGTTGAGTAATAATCAACAATGAATTTCTTCAGCTTGAGGCTAAAGGGCAGAGGCTGCACCAAGGCGCCGTCATCCACGTTTACAACGGCCGTATCACGCGCGCTGCCCTCTGGCACCAGTACGTTGGCCCGATAACTTGGATTGCGCAACGACAAGCGACCTTGTGCCGGAACATCGGCAATCAGCATGTTTTCGACAATCGGCGTTTTGCCAAACAACCAGATCTGCATACGCACTGGTAACTCGCTATCAAGCAAACCACCCACACAAATAATGACGATAGCGGCATGCGCGAAGATATAACCGAGTCGATTCCCGCTACCTTTTTTTGCCGCAATCAAAACGGCATCGCCCTCGGTGCGCTGACGAAGACTGTACCCTTGTTTTTTTAGCCAGGCTTGTACAGAACCGGAGGCGCTAGAGATATCACGCGGGGTATCAAGCTCAACACGATGATGAAACGAGCGCAGACTTGAGGTGCGAATTTGCTCTCTGAAGGAATTGGCTTCTTTCAACATTTTTGGTGCGTTGCGCACCAGGCACAAGGTTGTTGAGACAACCAAAAATGCCATCGTCAGTAAAAACCACCAGTTGTTATAGATATGCCAGATAGAAAACTTATCAAGCACCTCAAACCAGAACGGACCGAACTGATCAATATAGGCGTTGGGTGTGCG
>CAIYWO010000365.1 GCA_903929925.1 uncultured beta proteobacterium
CCACGTTTAACTGCCTTGCAGACTGAGGCGTTGGATATGTTTGATGCGTTGCTCGCAAGCGAAGAGATCTGCTACCACATGGATCTGCAGCAAGGGGATTTTCAGTTTCTGAATAATCACGTTGTATTGCATGCACGCACTGAATACGAAGACTTCCCCGAGCCTGAGCGTAAGCGTCATCTCTTGCGCTTATGGCTGTCCTTGCCGCAAGGCCAGGCGTTGCCCGATCTATGGGCCATTGCCTATAAGGATGTTGCAACACGCGCCTTGCGTGGCGGGTTCCGTGGTGTTGGCGTCACACCAGAAATCCGTGCGTTTGAAGAACGCTTAAGCAAAGAACACAACATCGCTTGTCGTGTGTATCAAGATAGAGATCAGTACCAGAGAACCCTAGACCAAACAACTCAGCGCTTGCAATGAATATCTACGAACAAGACCTGCCTAAAACAGCCGCTAACTTTACGGCCTTAACCCCCGTCGATTTTATTGTGCGCGCAGCCGAGGTGTTTCCGAACCGGCTTGCGGTGATTCATGGTCCGATTCGCCGCACTTGGGCGCAGACCTATCAGCGCTGCATGCAACTCGCGCATGCGTTGCGTGCGTTGGGCGTGCAAAAAGGCGATACCGTCACCGCCATGCTGGCGAACACACCAGAGATGATTGAATGCCATTTCGGGGTGCCGGCGATTGGTGCCGTGCTCAACGCCTTGAATACACGACTGGATGCGGCGAGCCTGACCTATATGTTGAACCATGCGCAAGCCAAGGTCGTGTTGGTCGACCGTGAGTTTGCAAAAGTAATGCAAGCCGCCATTGCTAATGCCCAGGTCAAGCCTATTGTGATTGATATTGATGACACCCAGTACCAAGGCCAGGGTGATCGCATTGGTACGTATGAATATGAGGCTTTATTAGCCGCCCAGGCCGAACGTGCTTTACAAGAGCCGATCCATTTCGCGGGTGACGAGTGGGATGCGATCGCGCTGAACTACACCTCCGGTACAACCGGTGAGCCCAAGGGCGTGGTGTATTCCCATCGCGGTGCGCAGCTTGCTGCGATCAGCAATATTCTTGAATGGGATTTGCCCAGCCATGCGGTCTACTTGTGGACCTTGCCGATGTTTCACTGTAATGGCTGGACTTACCCGTGGGCGATTGCAGCCCGTGCGGGTGTGAACGTCTGCTTGCGTAAAGTCACACCAGAGGGTGTGTTTAGCGCCATCCGTGATTACGACGTGACCCACTTCTGCGGCGCACCGATTGTGCACAGCATGCTTGTTAATGCGCCTGAGGCACTCAAGAAAGACGGTATGAGCAAGCTCAACGGCCGCCGTGTGCAGGCCATGGTCGCGGGTGCGGCCCCTTCGGCCACGCTGATTGAAAGTATGGAAGCCCTAGGCATCACCCTCACCCATGTGTACGGGTTGACTGAGGTCTATGGTCCTTGCACCGTCTGTTCACCGCAGGAAGGTTGGGATGCCTTGCCGGTGGCAGAGAGAGCGGTCTTCAATGCTCGCCAAGGTGTGCGCTACCACCTGCAAGCCGGCGCGGACGTCCTGAACCCGGAAACCATGCAACCCGTTCCGCGAGACGGGGAAACCATTGGCGAAATCGTTTTGCGCGGCAATATCGGCATGAAAGGTTATCTGCGCAACGCCAAAGCCACCCAAGAGGCCTTTGCCGGCGGCTGGTTTCATACCGGTGATCTGGGCGTGCGCTTTCCCGACGGCTATATCAAAATCAAAGATCGCAGCAAAGACGTCATTATTTCCGGGGGTGAAAACATCTCCAGCATTGAAATCGAAGACGTCTTGTACAAGCATCCGGCCATTATGGCGGTGGCGGTGGTGGCCAAGCCCCATCCCAAATGGGGCGAGACCCCCTGCGCGTTTATTGAGCTCAAGCCTGGCGCACAAGTTAGTGCCGAGGACTTGGTCAAACACTGCAAACAGCATCTGCCCGGCTTTAAGGTGCCGGGGGCGATTGAATTTGGCGAATTACCCAAGACGTCGACCGGCAAAATCCAGAAATTTGAGCTGCGCAAGCGCTCGGGGGCGGTCAACGCGATTGATGTATAAAATACGGGCAATTCTTTATAGGTAACCCCTGCGCATGGC
>CAIYWO010000366.1 GCA_903929925.1 uncultured beta proteobacterium
ATGAGTGTGACTGCATTGCCGGCACGAGCGAGCATTCCCCCAAAATAGCAACCAACGGCGCCAGCGCCTAACACTGCAATATTTGGGTTGTCGCGAAGCATGGTCAATGTCCTTTGTCGCTCGGTGGCATATGAGGTTGTGTTAGCTCGGCCAGTTATCTGCTAAGTTTTTATCGGGCGGGACCGCTACAGAAATTAGTTGTACATTACGGTACGATCAGTCTCCGTATACAAGTGTATGGCTAACCTCAGTATACAAACATTCTTTCTCTTTTATAGCGCGCTAAGTTTCTTGGCGGCGATTGTCATTGCTGCGTTATTTTGGAAAAAAAATGATCGTTCAGCAAACCTTTGGATTGCTAGCTGTGTGCTCACGTCCATTGCGACGGCTGTCACGGTCAATCGGGGCAGCATCCCTTCAATCATAAGTTTTAGCCTGATGGTTTCGTTCGAGGCGTTGTCACTATTTTTTCTAAGTGAGTCGTTGAAGCGGTTGTCAGTTTCTGTCAAAGTTGTTAGCTACAGCAATTTGACCTGGCTTGTTCCATCAGCACTATTTTTTGTCACGGCAATCGATAGCTATAGGTCGGGAGCTGCGGTCACACCTTTCATGACAGCGGCGGCGGCTTTTACCTTTGGCTTTGCTAATTTGTATTGTTTCTACTTCACGCAAAAAATCGGAAAGCAGTTTTCTAATCGACTATTTTTGAATTTCATCGGACTCGCGGCCCTTGCCGTTAGCCTCATGTCTATGATTCGCGGCTTGAATGTCTTGAGTGGCTATAGCGCATTCGCTTTTGATCTAAAGTCTTACAACATCGTGATTTGGTTTCTGACTGCATTATTGTGCTCTATTCGCAATTTGGCTTATATCGTTCTGAGGTTGCATCTGGGCTTTGCTGAGCATAACCTGTTGAATAATATGAACGTAAGCCTGTCGAATATTCTCGATGAGAGAAACAGGCTTATCTTTTCACTTGAGAATTTCAACCGCACGGCCTCTATCAATGCCTTGGCGTCGACAATCGCGCATGAGATCAATCAGCCGCTGGGTGCGTTGCGCATCAATGCCGAACTTGCTGGAAAAAAAATCGCTTCGGGTGCAACAGACATAGCACTTCTAGAAAAAATCAATAAAGAAGCCATCGAAGACATTGACCGCGCTTCAGCGATCGTGAGGTCTCTGGTCAATCTGGCGAATAGAAAGACCAATCAGCCTGTAGTGTTAGAGCTTGTTGCTGCGACAAAAGAAGTGGTGGAGGTCTCTCGTACAAGGCTGCGCGATGAGGGTGTCGTAGTTGAGATCAACTCCCCAGATAGATGTTATGCACGAGTAAATCCAACCGAATGGCAACAGGTGCTTATCAATCTGTTGAATAACGCGATCGACTCCTTGCAAGTTTCGAGTAAAACCACAAAGCAGATTGTTATCACTTTACGCCAGGAAGCTGATTTTATTGAAATGACTATTCAGGATAATGGCGTTGGCATACCAGCGGGACAGGAAGAAAAAATATTTGAACTGCTCGTCACGAATAAGGAATCAGGCAGCGGGGTTGGGTTGTGGCTGACGAAAGATATTATCAAGCGCTACCAAGGCGAAATTTTTGCTAAGAACATAGATGACTCAGGGGCGTGCTTCACTGTTCGTCTACCTGCTCTGAGCGATACGCCGATAACAGTCCGAGCGGAGTGAGAGGCGCACCTTTGTGATGCGCGTCTCTCCTTCTGGTGTTTCGTAAGAGGCCTAGTTTGTTA
>CAIYWO010000367.1 GCA_903929925.1 uncultured beta proteobacterium
ATGGATGTTTTCGGGCTCGAGTGTGCCGTTCTCAACGATCTTCTCAACCTCAACAACCGTGATCTTTCCAGCCATCGCAACAGGTGGATTGAAGTTGCGTGCTGTTTTGCTAAAAATTAAGTTGCCGCTGCGGTCAGCGATATATGCCTTGACCAGAGAAACTTCAGGCACCAAGGCGCGCTCCATGATGTACTGCTCGCCATCGAATTCGCGGATTTCTTTGCCTTCCGCGACAACGGTACCCACACCCGTTTTCGTAAAAAACGCGGGGATCCCTGCTCCACCTGCACGCAGGCGCTCAGCCAAGGTGCCTTGGGGCGTAAATTCGAGCTCGAGTTCACCCGCCAGATACTGGCGCTCAAACTCTTTGTTTTCACCGACATAGGACGCCACCATGCGACGCACTTGTCGCGTGTGCAAGAGCATACCTAGTCCAAAGCCATCAACGCCTGCGTTGTTGCTGATACAGGTCAGGTCTTTGGTTCCCAGGTCACGCACCGCTTCGATCAGTGCTTCGGGAATTCCGCAGAGCCCAAATCCGCCTACTGCGATGGTTTGACCATCCTTGAGAATCCCAGTGAGCGCCTCTTTGGCGCTTGGATATAGCTTGTTCATGCAAACCGCTCCTTGGTTATCGCTTAAACGAGATTATCGACGATTTATAGACCTTGCCAACGCCTGAAGGATCTCAGGCGGCCAGGGATGTGACTTGCCCGACTCAAAGTCCATTAAAACCATGACGGACTTACCCTGGGCGCATAGTTCAAGCTGATCACCCTGAACAACCGACAGATCGACCGCGTGCTCCATACTAGACCGCCCAATGCTAACCACTCGGTGGCTCACTCGGATGGTGGCAGGATAGGTGATCGGTTTTTTAAAGTCGCAGGAGCAATGTACAACGACGGGATTGAGGCGCTCGGATTGGCTGACCCCGCCCTCATAAAACATCCTAATGCGCCCTTCTTCCATATATCGGAAGTAGTTTGCGTTATTCAGATGGTTTAAGGGGTCGGCATCGGCCCAGCGCATGGGCACATCCATATCAAAGATATCGCCAACGGCGAGGGTCGGTCCATCAGAGACAGCCACAGGATTCTCCGCAAGAAATGCAAAAGGGTTGCTTCAGCTCTTTGCAAGGCCTTGACAGTAAAAAGTCCACTAGCCGTGCAATACAATCGAGCGATTGAACATCATACCTTTTAAGCAGGGAGACTCTTATGTCCGCACGTGAATCGATGGAATATGACGTTGTTGTGGTCGGCGGTGGTCCCGCCGGTTTGGCAACCGCCATCAAGCTCAAGCAGCTGGCCGCCGAGCGCGATCATGAGGTTTCAGTCTGTGTACTCGAAAAAGGTAGTGAGATTGGCGCCCACATACTGTCTGGCGCGATCATGGATCCGATCGCACTGACCGAACTGATCCCAGACTGGAAAGAGAAAGGGGCTCCCCTTGACACGGCTGTTACTGAGGACGAGTTTCTGTTTTTATCCCCCACTGGCTCGCGCAAAACACCCGAGTGGCTGCTGCCAGAGTGCTTTCAGAACCACGGCAACTACATCGTTAGTCTGGGTAACGTAGCGCGTTGGCTC
>CAIYWO010000368.1 GCA_903929925.1 uncultured beta proteobacterium
GTGAGCCTAGCCGTGTGCCAAACGCCTGTGTCAGTGCTTGTGAAAACTTTTTTGGTTCAAGTCCCTGAAGGTGCTCAGCATGCTCGGGCGTGCAACACCACACGATTGATTGTTGATCGGCTGCTTCGGGGTGCGGCAAGATCGCCAAGGGGCCTTCGCTCGTAAACCGTTCAAAGGCCCATCCTGCACGCGGAAGGCTGGCCCGCGCTCTGGTGAGCAAGGCCATTTGTTTGTAGGTGCGACGAATCTCGGAGCTTGTCCCTCCATCGGCTTGAACAACGATCGCCGCATGCAGCGTATCCAGTCCTTGCGCGAGCTGTACCCCCGTTGCATCTTGATGTACGATTTCGGTCGCCGTGCCGTGGCGGATGCAGATGCCGCTTACTTGTACCGCGTCGTTCAGCTTTTGGATAAGTCCGCCGTACCGCACAACACAGCCGAGTTCAGGCACTGCAAAATCCGTATGTTTGATTACGGTGCGGCCGAGTCGACCGCGTTGAGAGACGTGAATAGTGCGGATATCCGCGCAGCGTTCGGGCCACGCGCCCAATGATTCAAGCAAGACACGGCTGCCATGGTTGACGGCAAGCACTCTGGGGTCGCTTTCTGGCGTGTGGCCATAGCGGGAAGAAGAATCGGATTGCAGCAACACGATGCGCTCAGGTGCAGGGCTGAGTCGCGCGAGCAGTAAAGCGAGTGCACACCCCACTGGACCGCCACCTAAGATGGCAATATCAAACTCGCAGGCTGAAGTGGTAGAAGGCATACGGCATTCTATCGTGGGCGCAGACTAAGGTCTTTAGTTGAACCCTTAGATCCCGATAGGCTATTCTTCCACGTCCACGAAAGTGATTCCTCTTTGTTCAGGCGCTATGACCACTCATCAAACAGCACCAGCATTTCGAAATAAAGTGACGGTAGGGCTATTGGCCGCTGTTTTCGGTTGTGTGGGTGCGCATTGGTGGTACCTGAAGCGTCCCTATGCCTGGCTTGTCACCCTGACTAGCATCGTGCTGATGGTCGCCTGCAGCTTTGCCGAGGTTTGGTGGGAAAATCCTGCGTTTTTCTTATTGTTTATCCCAGCCCTAGACGGGATGGTCGAGGCGATCGTGCTGTGCCTGATGCGTGATGAACGTTTTGATGCGCTCTACAACCCCGGTCTTGTCCGGCAAAAACCTAGTGGTTGGGGCCCCGTGCTGGTGGCGAGTTTCACGCTCTTGATCGGTACCGTTGCGTTAATGTTCGGGATCGCGATGATTGTGATCTACATCTGGTCCGCACTGGGTTGGTTAGACGGGCTAGATCTGAAGGGCTAGACACAGATGTTGGTAGTTTGTGGGCAGACCCAGCGGGCGTTTTCACGCGTCAGGTCGATGCAGCCACCTTCACCGTAGACGCGCACGGGGGCACGGTATTCCATCATTTGCTGCAAGATCTCATGTTTAGCTGCAGGATCAGCCATTGATGCTGCCATCATGTCTTTGACTCGATCTTCATTCATGCGCAAGATGCCGGCGTCTGTGCGCTCGACGCAATGGCGCCAGTGATAAACCTCAAAACACTTTGTCTCAATATCGTAGGGGCTCGTCTTGTCCCACAGATTCACAAACTTTCCAGCCCCCAGATACACCACCCAAGAGCCCTCGAACCCATCTACATCGGTTGAGTCCTCATCGGGGTTCTTAAACCAAACTCGGCTGCCAGGAACATAATGATGTTTTGGAAATGGATTCTCGCGAGACCCACGTTCAGTTAAAAACGCATTAATGAAGGCTTGA
>CAIYWO010000369.1 GCA_903929925.1 uncultured beta proteobacterium
GGTGGATTTCTGGGAGGTCGCTCATTGGGATGTTTTAGTTAGATTAAGCAGCCAAAATGCCATTAGGGCACCTGCGCGCAGTGTAGAATTTTAAGACCTTTGATCCCTGTAGCCCAGATTTATATGATGAAACGCCATTCCTCTCGCATGGATGCGGTTGACGCACCGATCATTCCCGCAATCGCCGCCTTGGTGCGGGACAACCCGGGAACGATTTCTTTAGGGCAGGGCGTTGTGAATTACGGCCCGCCAGCCGAGGCCATTGCTGCGTTACCCAGTGCCATGGGCGATATCAATCTCAACAAATACCAGTCAGTCTTTGGAATGCCGAGTTTGATTGAGGGGCTACAGACAAAACTCGCTACTGAAAACAATATCGCCGTCGGGTCAGAATCAATCGTCATGGCGACGGCAGGTAGCAACATGGCCTTCTTGAATTGTGTCATGGCAGTGGGCGATCCGGGTGATGAATTTATTTTGCCGATGCCGTTTTACTTCAATCAAGAAATGGCGATCCGAATGGTGGGTTGCGTGCCTGTACCTGTACCGATGAATGCAGACTGGAGCTTGAATGTAGAGGCGTTAGCTGCGGCGATCACACCGCGCACCCGTGCAATTATCACGGTATCGCCTAACAACCCCACAGGAGCGGTCTATTCTAAGGAGTCACTGACCGCAGTCAACGCACTATGCGCAGCGAAAGGGATCTATCACTTTAGTGATGAAGCTTACGAATACTTTACGTATGAGGGCGTCAAGCATTTTTCACCGGCATCTTTGCCTGGCGCACAGAAGCACACGCTATCGTTCTTTTCGATGTCTAAGAACTACGGGATGGCCAGTTGGCGGTTAGGCTACGTTGTCTTTCCTGCCGACTTGTTCGATGCAATGAATAAAGTGCAGGATACAAACTTAATCTGCGCACCGATTCCATCCCAAATCCTGGCAGCCGAGGTCTTAAAGTTTGGCCGCGCTTGGGTGCAACCCAAAGTGGACGCGTTGTCGAGCGTACGTAAAGACGTCTACGACCTCTTAAGTGGGCTCGGTGAGCTGGCACAGTTTCCGCACACGCAAGGCGCTTTTTATGTGTTGATGAAACTGCCTGGTTTACCGAAGGGACAAGACCCGTTAGCTTTCAACCGTGCGATGGCAGAAAAGCACAAGGTTGTTTCCATACCCGGTTTTGCGTTTGGTTTGACGGATACGAGCGCGGCGAACTACCAGCGTTTGTCCTATGGCGCGTTGCAACCCGCCACTGTTACCCAAGGCGTTGAGCGTTATGTTCAAGCTGTGAAAGACTGGTACAAAAATTAACTCCTTTAGAAAGGTCTTGCCCTCATGACGCCTTTAAGCGCTGCGGTTCTTCCCTCGGGCGTGCGGTCGCGCTTTGTACCGAACGTCAATGGCATTACGTTTCATGTGCTTGAGGCAGGTTTCGAAACACCGGGGCGACCTTTAGTTTTGTTGCTTCACGGGTTCCCGGAACTCGCGTACAGCTGGCGCAAAGTCATGCGGCCACTCGCGGATGCCGGCTACCACGTGATCGCGCCTGACGTGCGAGGCTATGGTCGCAGTGGTGGTACCGAGATTAAGTATGGCGATGATATGCGTCCCTTTGGTACGCTGAATAAAATCAACGATATGCTCGCATTAGTGGCGGCACTTGGCTACAAGACTGTCGCAGGCGTTTTCGGTCATGATCAAGGATCGCCGCTCGCAGGGTGGTGTGCGCTGACGCGACCCGATATCTTTCGCTCGGTCATTCTGATGAGTTCGCCTTTTCGTGGTGCGCCAGATCCTTGGCCGTTTGATGCGGTCAATAAGCCGGCCGCGCCTGCGACGCCGAATCCGATCAATGAAGATTTGGCCAAACTTTCGCCACCACGCAAGTACTACCAGGTCTACTACGCCACAGAGCCTGCTAACGAAAACATGTGGCATGCCAAACAAGGACTCCACAGTTTTCTGCGTGCCTACTATCACGTCAAGAGTGCGGACTGGCTTGAGAACAAACCGTTCCCGTTGAAGGCGTTGCTCGCAAGCGAGTGGGAAAAGCTGCCACGCTACTACGTGATGGATTTGGCTCTTGGGATGGCCGAGTCGGTCGCACCAGACATGCCCTCAGAAACTGCCATTACTGCATGTAAATGGCTGCCTGATGCTGAATTGAAAGTCTACAGCGAAGAGTACGGCCGCACAGGCTTCCAAGGCGGGTTGCAGGGCTATCGTATCGGCCGGCTCGATCGTGAGTTGCGGATATTTGCTGGTCGCACAATTGATGTGCCGTGTATCTTTATCGGGGGCAAGAGCGACTGGGGTGTATATCAGACGCCTGGCGGTCTTGAGTCGGTACAAAAAACCTTGACCACCAAAATGCAAGGCACCCATCTGATCGAGGGTGCCGGGCATTGGGTGCAACAAGAGCAGCCAGAGAAAGTCAGTGCATTGTTCATTGACTTTCTCAGGCGCAATGCCGCTACATCTGGCTAGGTAACCAGGTCACGATCTCAGGGAAAATCATCAAAAAGATCGTGAACAGGATGATGATAATCGCGTACGGTAGAGCACCCCACATGACGTCCTCAATACCACCTTTGTCTGGTCGAATGCCGTGCACGACAAACAGGTTCATACCGACTGGGGGTGTGATCAAACCAAGTTCGCACATCAGAATCACAAAGATCCCGAA
>CAIYWO010000370.1 GCA_903929925.1 uncultured beta proteobacterium
CAGCGAACATGTTTGATTTGGACATGAAGTTTGCCGATGTGGAATCGATGGATTACGTTCTTGCAGAGCTAGATAACAAATTTGGAAAGTAGATGTCTACTAGGAAAAGGTAGAGAAATATTTCCGAATTTAACCTTAGGATAATTCACTGCGAATTGTCCTTTTTTTTGCCCCTGCAATAGTGGGTTCGTGAATACTTTTAGTGGACTTTTTACCTTTTGATGTTGACCAAACATTCCCCTTCGCCGACTGTGTGCGTTCAAGGTCTACACCATATTGGTAGATATCTGGACGATATTGAACTGTGATCCATTCGACCGGTCGGTCTGCAAGGTCATACACAACCCGTTCAGATACGAGAAGTGCTTCGCCACGTTCGATGTGCAGGGCGCGTGCTACTGCTGCCGTTGCGTTTTTTGCACTGATCACCTGCTCCGCTCTACCAATAGTAATTCCTGCTCCTTCCAAAAGCGCCAGCAAGGGTTTAGCGGACATTTGCTCCGCCTTGATTTGCCGTGTGACGACCTGCGGCAGATAAGTGACGGCATAAGAGAAGGGCACGCCATCTAAGCTTCTAACGCGAACTGACCATAAGACAGGTTCTCCCCGTTTTACTTTTAGCGTCCGCGCGACATCTTCAGTAGCGGCAATCGTTTCGTGGGATAGAAGCTCGACCGTTGTCGAGTCACCCATCCTACGATTGTTTTCAATCATGCCCTCAACACCGGCTAACAAGTGGGTGCTTGGCCGATAGGCGGCTACGCGAGAGGCCTTACCTTGTTGGCGACTAATGAGGCCTCGCGCAGAGAGTTCATCCATCGCGCGACGCGCTGTAATACGCGAGACATTCAGCTCTTTTTCAATTTGACTCTCGCTCGGGAACAAGCTGCCTGGCGGAAATATACCGTTTTGAATGCAGTCCCTTAGATGAGAGTAAATTTGGTGGTAGAGCGGAGTCGGTAGAGACTTACTTACATTAAAGTTAGACCATTTCATAGGTAATAATTATGTGAGCCCGGGAAGCCAAAGAACAATCTGCGGGAAGAAATAAATGAGCACCATCAGTAGTAGATAAAGTCCGTAGAAGGGCATAGTCCCGCGGATGACACTGCTGAGCGATTCACCTGAAATATTTTTTATCACAAATAAATTCATGCCCATTGGCGGTGTGACCTGTCCTAGTTCAACTAAAAGAACAATTAGGATGCCAAACCATATGGGATCAATGTTGTAGACATGGAGTGAGGGCAAAAGAATGGGCACTGTAATGACCATCATGCCCATGCTATCTACAAAACAGCCAAGAATCGTCAGCGCGAGAATGACAAACAGCAGAAACATTTCTTTTGAAATGCCAGCTTGCGTGACGCCCTCTGATATCTCCTTCGCGATTCCAGCCAAACCAATTGCGTAGGAGAATAAGAAGGCTGCGTACACAACGAACAGGATTGACCCCGTTGCGATGACGGATTTCCGTATGGCGCGGCGAAGCGTTGTGAACGACATATCGCCCCAGATCTTGGAGACTAACCAAGCGATACAGCATCCAAGTGCGGCGGCTTCTGTTGGAGTCACGATCCCGCTATACAGACTTCCCATCAATAGGATGATCATCACGCCAAATGGCATGACATCATTCACCACGGCAAGCCATGTGGTGTTCGATCCCGAGTTGTCTTTCGGCGCAAGGCTAGGGTTAAGGACAGCGCGTATCCCAACGTAAAGCATAAAGAGTCCGGTGAGGATTAAGCCCGGAACAATACCGGCCAAAAACAGCTTGGCAATCGATGTTTCGGCGAACGTACCGTAAACGATCATCGCGATTGATGGTGGAATCAAAATGCCCAGAGTGCCGCCCGCGGCCAAGGTCCCAGCGGCGAGAGACATGTCGTAGCCTCGCTGCCGAAGCTGAGGGACGGACACTGTGCCGATAGAGGCTGCGCAAGCAACGCTTGAACCACTCACTGCCGCAAAGACGGCACAACCAGCGATATTCGTTTGTAGAAGCCCACCAGGCAAAAAGCGTACAACCTGAGAGAGTCCCCGAAAGATTCGTTGGCTTAAACCGCTTTCAAGAAGAATCTCTGCCATCAGTATAAATAAGGGGATTGCCGTCAAGGTGAAGCTATTCATGCTACCCCAACTCACCAAGCCTAGGGATGTGAGGCTAGGAACGCCACCGGCGTGTATGAGGTATGCGAGAGCCGCAATTCCAACAGCAAACGGGATCCACATCCCTGAAACAAGAAGTCCAACAAAAAGCAGTAAGAGGGGGAGTGTTGCGCTATCCATTGAGGACCTCTTTTCTGTCGGTCTTAGAAAGCATCTTGCAGTCATTGATAATGTGCACGACAAGAACAAGAGTGGTCGAGAATGCTCCGACAACCATCAGGAGTTGCGGTATCCAAAGTGGGGTCCGTAGGATTGTCAGAGCGGAAATCTCTTTCGCATGGGATCTCGTGACGAGGCCCCAAAAGTGCCAGAGCAGTAAAAGCATAAAAGCGAGCGCAA
>CAIYWO010000371.1 GCA_903929925.1 uncultured beta proteobacterium
CAGTAGCCCGAAGGAATCAGGAAGGCAAGCGGTACAATGCAGTCCGCAATCCAGACGGAGACGCGAAAATTCGATGCATCTCAACGCTTTAGGACGCAAGAGGGCGTCTTGACCACGCTTTCTTAACCCCTTTAAGGCTTGTGTGATTATAAGCCGCTTTTGGCCATGCGCAAAGAATCCTCAGTTTTGACCCCGACGACACCCAAAGCGAGCCCGCCACAAGCACCGGCGGTGCGCTTGGTTGAAGTCACCGAAGAGCACGATGGACAGCGTTTGGATAACTTTCTGATGCGGCTGTGCAAAGGCGTGCCTAAGAGCCATATATATAAGGCGGTACGCGGTGGGGAGGTTAGGGTCAATAAAGGGCGCGTCGCCCCAGATGCCCGGATCCACGCCGGAGATATCGTGCGGGTCCCGCCGATCCGACTGCCGGCGGCAGACCAAAAGAGGGTTGTGCCTGGGGCTGAGTTTCCGATTGTCTTTGAGGACGAGGGCCTGTTGGTCATCGATAAACCGGCAGGTACCGCTGTGCATGGTGGGAGTGGTGTGTCGTTTGGTGTGATCGAGGCGTTGCGTGCGTCCCGGCCTGAAGCGCGTTTTCTTGAGTTGGCCCACAGACTTGACCGTGACACGTCCGGCTTGCTGCTGATTGCCAAAAAGAGAAACGTATTGCTATCCCTTCACGAGATGTTCCGTGAAAGCAAGGGAAGTAAACATTATTTAGCTTTAGTGGAGGGGGATTGGGTCAACGCTCGACAACACATCCGACTGCCTCTAACTAAATGGACAACACAAACGGGCGAGCGACGGGTCAAGGTTGAGGCCGAGGGCCAGGTTTCACACACGATCGTCAGTGCGCAAAAGCGCTTCAATGGCTACAGCCTGGTCGATGCTGAGTTGCGCACAGGGCGTACCCATCAAATTCGGGTGCATCTTGCCTCAACGGGCTTCCCGATTGTGGGGGACGACAAATACGGGCGCGATGAGACACGCGCTAAATTCGTCAAGCTAGGATTCAACAGAATGTTTTTACATGCACACCGGTTGGAAATTCCGCACCCCTTGACGCAGGAGCCCCTGGTCCTCGTGGCGCCACTACCAGCGGCCTGTGGAGCAATCCTGCAAAAGTTGGAGCAACAATGAAACCCTATTCGGTCATTGTGTTTGATTGGGACGGCACGCTGATGGATTCCACCCACAGCATCGTGTCTGCGATTCAAGGAGCTTGCCGAGACCTTGAACTTAAGGTGCCAACGGCTGCGGAAGCGGCTTGGGTCATCGGGTTGTCGCTTGAGCCAGCGCTGCGTCGTGCGGTCCCTGAGCTGACCAAGTCGCTTGAGCCTTTGTTTCTCGAGCGCTATCGTTATCACTACCTATCGCGCGATACCAAGCTTAAGTTATTTGATGGCGTGCCCGAGATGCTCACCGAACTGCAGGCTGCAGGTGCGCGGTTAGCTGTCGCTACGGGCAAGAGTCGCGTTGGCCTGAACCGGGCACTGACCGCGACATCGCTGCATTCAGCCTTTGAGGCAACACGCACGGCTGACGAAACGTTTGGTAAGCCGCACCCTGGTATGTTGCTCGAACTGATGGATGAAATGGTTGTCGAACCACATCGGGTCGTCATGGTGGGTGATACCTCGCATGACCTGCAGATGGCGGCGAATGCAGGTGTGCATGGCTTGGGCGTGTCTTATGGCGCTCATCCAGTCGACGAACTGCGCACTTGCCCGCACCATGCGATCGTCGGGGATGTTCCAAGCTTGAAGCAATATCTGCTTGAGCGCATTTAGATATTCACCCTTTTAGTGCCCAATCCGGTTGCACTGAAGGGTTATTTTGTTCACTTGCGTGCTTGGGTCTTTATATTGCGTGATAATCCTAAGCATCATTGACGCGCTTGGTTTCTGCTAACCCAGCGCATGACTTATTTTCTCGGAGGCCGTTATGTCGAGCTACCGTTTCCCCCGTATTCGTTCCACAGAAATCACCCCTGAAGAAGTTTGGCAGACGCGTCGTCACTGGATGAAGGCGGCTGGTGCCACGCTCGCGACGGGTGCGCTGGGTGGTTGGTCGGCGCTCGCGAGCGCAGCCGCACTCGCAAAACTCGATGCGCAACGCTCTTCAAAGTATGTGCTAATGGAGCAAGTCACTCCGGAAAAAGATGCGACGACCTACAACAATTTTTTTGAATTTGGCACGGATAAAGCTGACCCGGTGAAGTATGCGCGCACGTTGCAGACGACGCCCTGGAAGCTGCGTGTCGAAGGCGAGTGCGCAGCGCCCAAGACCTTTGATTTAGATGATTTACGCAAGCTCGCACCGCTCGAAGAAAGGCTCTATCGCATGCGTTGTGTCGAAGGTTGGTCGATGGCGATTCCGTGGATTGGCTATTCGATGTCTGAGCTGATCAAACAAGTACAGCCGACTGGAAACGCAAAGTTTGTCGAGTTCATCACGGATGTGCAACCGAAAAATATGCCCGGCGTCCGCACACGCTCAATCGAGTGGCCTTACCGAGATGGACTGCGCATGGACGAGGCGATGCATCCGCTGACCTTGCTTACGCTAGGGATGTACGGAAAGGAGCTGCCCAACCAAAATGGTGCGCCTGTACGAATGGTTGTGCCTTGGAAGTATGGCTTCAAGTCTGTGAAGTCGATTGTCACTATCCGCTTGCTTGAAAAACAACCTGTTGGTAGCTGGGAGCGCTCCCAGCCTTCAGAGTACGGCTTCTATTCGAATGTGAATCCCGAAGTGAGTCATCCACGTTGGAGTCAGGCGACCGAGCGCCGGATTGGCGAAGACGGTGTGTTCAGCCCCAAGCGTAAGACCTTGATGCTCAACGGGTATGCCAACGAAGTGGGTTCGCTTTACACAGGATTGGACTTGCGTAAAAACTACTGAGAGCGAGCTTGAAGACTTTTAGCTCGCGCGAGATTGATCGCTACAAGCCCTTGCTGTTTCTTCTGGGCTTGTATCCCTTGCTGCGTTGGGTATGGCTCGGGCTAGACAATGCACTGACGGCAAATCCCACTGAGTTTCTGACGCGCTCCTCAGGGACATGGACCTTGGTGTGTTTGTTGGTCACGCTCGCAGTGACGCCGCTTCGACAATGGTTCAAGCAACCCGCGTTGGTGCGTCTGCGCCGAATGTGCGGATTGTTTACATTTTTTTATGCTGTGCTACATGCGCTGACCTGGGCCTGGTGGGATCAGGGCTTTGGTTGGGCAAGCATGCTAACGGATGTTTGGAAACGACCTTTCATCTTGGTGGGCTTCGCCGCATTTCTAACCATGAGCCTGTTGGCATTGACATCGACCCACGGCTGGATGCGCCGCTTGGGTGGTCACTGGCAGCGCTTACACCGCATGATTTATTTGATTGGTGTGTTGGCGATCTTGCACTACTGGTGGCATAAGGCTGGCAAGAACGATTTGCAGACCGTCCTCATCTACGCTGCCGTGCTTGCCGCATTGTTGTTATGGCGTGTGCTGCGGTGGCGCATGCAGCGTTCGCGCGCCACCTTAAAGCCCTGAGCCAGAAGTCGGTAGCGCTTGCAAGCGGGCTGCCGTTTGTGCATCAGGCTTGCCGGTGACTAACTCTGGTCGGTAGTGCGCTTGAAAGGCCGCGATGACTGCGAGTGTTTTCTGATCAAAGTAGCCGTTTTCTGGAACGGCGTAGCCCACACGTTTCAGTTGGCGTTGAAACCAACCGGCGTCCGGCGCTCCGTTGCGTGCATATTCGGCTTGGTACTTAGCGGCGAGCGCTTCGTCAAACCAGCGACCGACACCCATTTGCGCAAGTTTTTTCCAGGGAAATGAGGGACCTGGATCTACTTTCCGGCCGGGCGCAACATCGCTGTGCCCGACGATATTTTCCGGCAGGATGCCGTGGCGTTGTGCGATGTCACGGGTGAGATTCGCGACAACTGCGATCTGCGCCTCAGGGTAGGGGTGCCCGTTCTCACCCTTCGCGTTCGGCTGCCATCCAGGATGGACGATCTCAATCCCAATGGACCGTTGATTCACGAAGGTGCGACCGTACCAGCTACTCTCCCCAGCGTGCCATGCATTACGGTCTTCATTGACAAGGCGATACACAACAGGTTTCGCATCGTCCGACACGACGTAATGTGCGCTGACGTCCCGGTTGGTGAGTGTCATCAATGCGCTGGGTTTGGTGGAGGCTGTGTAGTGCAGCACGATGATATCAACGCGGCTGTTTTGTCCGCGAGATTTCATGGTTTCATCAATGCTGTACGGTCCGCCTGCTTGCTGGGAAGCACAACCCGCCAAGATGCTGAGGCACACGAGCAAGAGTGCACGCATTGCAACGCGGTGTATCGAAACAGCAATCATGCGGCGGCCTGAAAGAGGAAGAGAGTGGGGAATTTATCTAGCTGTGGCACGGGCTGGCTTTTCCATTGCGCCGCAGTCAAGGTGCGGACCCACTCGTCTGGAGTTGTGAGCGCACGCGCGATGCATAGACGAGTGTTGCCTTTTAACTGTTCTATCAGGCTCGTGAACATAGCCTGATTACGATAAGGCGTTTCAATCAACATTTGTGTTTGACGTTGCTTTGATGAGTTGAGTTCCCAAGCTTTAAGTTGCTTGATGCGTTCAGCTGCATCCACCGGGGCGTAGCCATGAAAAGCAAAACGTTGTCCATCCAGACCGCTGGCCATGAGGCCGAGCAAAATGGATGACGGGCCGACCCAAGGCTTGATGGTGACGCCCCATTGATGCGCAATCGCCACTGCCCGCGCGCCTGGATCCGCGACTGCAGGGCATCCCGCCTCTGAAACCAAACCAATTGAGCTGCCGCTGCGTAGCGGTGCGAGCCAGGTCTGCAGCGTTGCGTCGTCGATACGCGGGTTTAATTCGTGGATTGTGATCTCTTGTAACGGCTGCGTGAGCGGTGTGAGCTTTAAAAAAGCCCGCGCTGTCTTTGCGTTCTCGGCAATGTATGTGTTGAGCTGGCCGGCAAGCGCCTGCGCTTCGTGTGGCAGCCATGCATTGATCGGCGCGTCTCCCAGACCGACGGGGATCAGGTGTAGTACGCCAGAGGATGCGTGAGTCGATGAGTTGTGGGCAGCAGGCATGCGTGTTTATACCTTGGCGTGTTCGAGTGGGTCGAGTCCGACCTCGCAAAGCATGTGTGTCAATGCAATTAAAGGCAGCCCAATGATGGCCGTTGGGTCACTGCTGTCCATGCGTTCCATTAAGGCAATGCCTAGGCATTCTGCTTTTGCGCTGCCTGCGGTGTCGCTTGGTTGATCAATCTTTACGTAGCGCTGGATTGCTGAAGGGCTAAGCGTGCGGAACACACAGGTTGTTGGTACATCCATGCTTTTGCAGTAGTCGTCACCGCGCACGATGGTCAGTGCGCTGTGAAATACGACGGTTTGGCCTGACAGTCTGCCGAGTTGCTGCTCTGCGGCCGACAGGCTGCCAGGCTTGCCAATAATCTGACCTGCGAGCGAGGCTGCTTGATCGGCTCCGATGACAATGGCCTCTGGGTGTTGGTGTGCCACGGTCCGTGCTTTGAGAAGGGACAAACGCAGGGCGAGCGCACCAACGGATTCCCCTGGCTTAGGCGACTCATCCACATCCGGTGAAATACAGGAAAAAGGAATTTTTAGCCTAGCGAGCAATTCCCGTCGATAAATCGAGCTTGAGGCAAGGATAAGAGGTTGAGTCACAGACGATTTTGGTGAAGGTAGAAATTGACGATCTAGGCACAAACACGCTATTATCTCTTGCTTTGCTGCTTTTTTGCTGCGAGGCTTTCATGTCTGTTGATCCGGTGTTTCGACTGTCAGTGCCACCGGTTGTCGATGCGTTTGATTTTGCGCGTCGAGGACAGGTTGTGGAGGGTGCGTTTAGCATCCACCGTTTGCAGCGCTTGTTAGAAGGCTTGGCAGAGCAGCCGTTAGGCGAAGTCACTGAGTTGTCGACAGCGCCTGCGAGTCCTGGGGTGGTGCGTTACGTCATCCAAGGTCGACGGACGAAAGACGATAAATCGCAGTTAGTCATGCGGGTTCAGGCAAATTTAGTACTGGAGTGTCAGCGTTGTTTAGGCCCGCTGATCCTTCCAATAGATCGCACAACGATATTTGAACTGGTGCGGCGCGAGTCAGATCTCTCGGACGATGAGCCCGATGAAGACGATTTCGATGCCCCAGAGCAAATTGTTGGTTCTCCCAAGTTTGACTTGGCTGAATTGTTAGAAGACGAATTGATTTTAGAAGTGCCCTACGTTCCGCGTCACATGCAGTGTCCGGACACAGCGGATTTAGACGCGCAGGCGGATGAAGTTGCTGGTAGGGAAGAGCCCCCGTCGCCGTTTGCGGTACTGGGTCAGCTCAAAAAAGGTAAGTAGTTGTTATTAAGATGGTTGGCGTACAATTCGCCGATCCACAGGAGTTGTCATGGCTGTTCAGCAAAACAAAAAATCCCCGTCCAAGCGCGGTATGCACCGTGCGCACGACTTTATCGTCAATCCGTCAACGGCTGTTGAGCCCACCACGGGCGAGCAACATTTGCGCCACCACATTAGCCCAACGGGCTTCTATCGTGGTCGCAAAGTTCTCAAGACTAAGACTGACGAATAATCGCGGTTGACGGGCTTATCTCGTCTAAGCGCGCTGCGTCGCACCGACACGTGGCTTCCGTAATTCGCATCGCGATCGATTGCATGGGCGGTGACGCGGGTATCCCCGTCACAGTGCCTGCCGCGTTCGCCTTTGCGCAACGCTTTCCAGACACGCAATTGCTGCTCGTGGGCTTGCCACAAGAGCTCGCACTTGCTGTCGATGCCGCAAAAAAAGATTTCCCTCACCTCGCTGCAGCGAGGTTTCCCATCGTCGCCGCCTCTGAGGTTGTTGCGATGGATGACTCAGTTGAAGTTGCACTGCGTCGCAAAAAAGACTCCTCCATGCGGGTGGCTGCTCAAACTGTCAAGGATGGCCTGGCAGATGCTTGCGTGTCTGCGGGCAATACTGGTGCTTGGATGGCGATCTCGCGCTATGTGCTCAAAACACTTGATGGTATTGATCGTCCGGCGATTGCAACGGCCTTGCCCAACCAAAAAGGTGGGGCGACGACCATGTTGGACCTTGGCGCCAACGTTGATTGCACGGCCGAACACTTGCTTCAGTTTGCCTTGATGGGCGCAGCGCTAGCGCAAGTGGGTAATGATGGCAGATCGCCTTCAGTTGGTCTGCTCAATATCGGTGAAGAGCTCATCAAGGGTAACGAGGTTGTCAAACAAGCAGCGGATTTATTACGTCAAAGCACATTGAACTTTTATGGCAACGTTGAAGGCGACGATATTTACAAAGGTACC
>CAIYWO010000372.1 GCA_903929925.1 uncultured beta proteobacterium
AGGCCGTGTGCGACTGTGCGGCCGCACTGCCGACCGCGCTGCGACCGACTTTCATCATTAGCACGGGCTTGCGTGCACGACGTGCGGCCTCGAGGCCCGCCACCAGGCCGGCCGCTTCTTTGATGCCCTCTGAATACAGCATGATGACTTTCGTATCGGGGTCATCCACCACCATCTGCAACATATCGCCAACCGTGAGATCCGCTTCGTTGCCTGTCAGAATCACCGCAGACAGGCCGATATCGTTGGCCGTCGCCACAGCCATCAAGTGCGCGCCATAGGCACCCGACTGACTGATGATCGCAACACCACCAGCTTTCGGAAACGCCAGTTCACAACCTGTCGCAAACGTCCCGTAAAAGTGTTTGCAGGGATTAATCAGTCCAAGCGAGTTTGGTCCGATCAGCCGCATACCGTGTGCATGGGCCGCCTCGACAAGCTTGGCCTGGGCTGCCGCACCCTCTGGTCCGATTTCGGCGAAGCCAGAGGTGAACAAGATCGCAGCAGCACAGCCGCGCTCGGCGAGCGCGATGACAGACTCCAGCGCTGCAGAGGCCGGCACAATGACAATCGCGACATCGGGTGTTTCGGGCAGCGCTGCGACGCTCGGGTAGGCAGTGAGTCCTTGCACCGTCGTGCGGTTTGGGTTGACGGGGAAAATCTTGCCCGTGTAGCCCTGGCTGCGCATATACGAGATCGGTCTCCCTCCAATGCGGGATGGATCATCCGAGGCACCAATGACCGCAACCGAACTAGGGTTAAGTAGTTTGGCGATACGGGAGCGATCGTTCGGGCGTGCGCGCGTTGTAGACGAGGTTGAGGTGGCTGCGGTGCTTTTAGCGGTGCTCATATTTGCTTGTCTGCCGTTATGGATTTGTGTGCGTTGTTATGGTTGTTTTTCCAATATTACAGCTACACTGAACCATCTTGCTTTGCCCCTCACTGGAGACTTGCCATGAATAAACCTAGCCCAGAATTCGATAGCCTGTTGCCACCCCTGACACTGAACCGTCGCGGCTTTTTGGCGACCTCGCTCATGAGCGGCTTCACGCTCGCAGCAGGTCCCGTCATGGCGCAGACTGTTATCACGACCGACACGAATGGCCTGACTGCTGGCGAAGTCAAAATCCCCGTCGCAGATGGCACCATCCCCGCTTACCGCGCAGCCCCTGCTGGTAAAACAAATCTCGGCACGATTTTGGTCGTACAAGAAATCTTCGGCGTGCATGAGCACATCAAAGATGTTTGCCGACGTTTTGCAAAACTGGGCTACCTTGCGATTGCGCCTGAGATGTACGCGCGTCAAGGTGACCCCTCCAAGTTCACCGAGAACGCCAAGATTTTTTCTGAGATCGTCAACAAAGTGCCTGACGCACAAGTCATGAGCGATCTGGATGCCACCGCTAAGTGGGCCGCTGCAAATGGTGGTGATCCCAAGCGCCTGGCGATCACTGGCTTCTGCTGGGGTGGTCGTATCGTTTGGCTGTACTCCGCACACAATCCAAACCTGAAAGCTGGCGTGGCTTGGTACGGTCGCTTAGTGGGTGATAAAGACGCGTTGCGCACCTCGCAGCCTGTTGATATCGCCGGCCAGATGAAAGCCCCTGTGCTTGGTTTGTATGGTGGTAAAGACACAGGCATTCCTGTCGCAACGGTTGATCAGATGAAGACTGCGCTGACAAGCGGATCAGCAGCGGCCAAGGCCTCGAGCTTCATCGTCTACCCAGAAGCGCCACACGCCTTCCACGCTGACTATCGGCCTAGCTATCGCGCGACCGAAGCAAAAGAAGCTTGGGATCAAGCGCAGGCCTGGTTCAAAAAATATCTCTAATTGATCAAGGAGTAGCAACATGGGTGCAATTACCCGCATTGATTCCAACGAACGTCTGAGTCGTGTCGTGATTCATGGCGACACCGTCTATGTCGCAGGAATTACCTCAAGTGTCAAAGGCGACATCGTGGCGCAGACGCGCGATGTATTCGCAAAGATTGATGGTCACTTGGCGAGCGCCGGTACAGATAAGCATCACTTGCTGACTGTCCAGATCTGGTTAAAGGACATCACCAAAGACTTCGAAGGTATGAACTCTGTTTGGGCCGAGTGGGCACCTAAGAACGCACTGCCCACACGCGCAACAGGCGAAGTCAAGCTGGCTGCGCCTGACCTGTTGGTTGAGGTCATC
>CAIYWO010000373.1 GCA_903929925.1 uncultured beta proteobacterium
GCCCGATGTGTTGGCATGCGCTTGCAGCTTTGTACTTTAAGTCGATCAGGAAACCGTAGCCCGTGTGGTTCAGACGCGTTAAATCAATCTGTTTGAGAAGCGCAATCGCATACATGTTATAGCCACCCGTATAGTCAGACACATGACTACCCAGCACTAGACGTGCGTACATATTCCCACCACGACTCAAAAGCTTACGATGCCATTGCCAGTTTGGACTTGAACCGCCCGGGATGTACCTTGACCCTAATACAAAGTCGTGCCCTGCTTGGGCGAGTCTAATAAAGTCTGTCAGGTATTTAGGATTGTGAGACAGATCAGCATCCATTTGCATGACAAAATCTGGCGCGATGGGTAATCGCAACATGCGTGTTAGACCCTCAATGTATGCTTTCCCTAGTCCTTCTTTTACGGGACGTACGATCAAGGTCACACGAAAACGGTCAGACAACAAACGTTGGGCTGCTTCTTGAACTACTGCGGCTGTGCCATCGGGCGATGAGTCATCCAGCACGTAGACGTCTATCTCTACATCGGGAGTGCGCTTGCCGACGTCCGCTAGCGCACCGAGTAACGTACCGATATTTTTCGACTCGTTGTAGGTTGGGACAAGTATTGCTAGCCTCAAGGAGTGCCCCACAATAATGAGAAGCCAACGCTTCGCAGATTAGACAAGCCCCAGCGGCGTGCGCGAGCCGACTATAGAGCGCAAGGCTGAATTGTAAAGGGGTTAGCTTCTTTTGAAAGCTAACCCCTTGATATTACTGGTCGGGACGGCGGGATTCGAACTCGCGACCCCTTGCACCCCATGCAAGTGCGCTACCAGGCTGCGCTACGCCCCGAAAGGATGAAAGTATAGCAGAGCCAACGAGGTCCTGCCGAGCGGATAGACCTTAACCCAGCTTCAGTTGGCCACTCGGTGGGTGCCTGTCTTGCGCATGAATCAACATCTCACGAATGCTGCTGAGCTCGGTGCGCAAAGAGTGCAACTCTTGAGCCGTCAGTCGAACTGCTGCATCGGGATCTTGCTGTGGCACTTCGCGCCCTTCACCCAAACGGTTGCGTGCTCCGCTAATCGTAAAACCTTGCTCATACAACAGCTCACGTATTTTGCGAATGAGCAAAACCTCATGGTGCTGGTAATAACGCCGGTTACCACGACGCTTGACAGGCTTAAGTTGTGTGAACTCTTGCTCCCAGTAGCGAAGAACATGCGGTTTGACGCCACATAAATCACTTACCTCACCTATAGTGAAGTATCGCTTGGCCGGAATCGGTGGTAATACAAATGGCTTGTCTGAAATCGTCATAACCTGAGCTTAATACGAAAGTCGGTAGTGAGGCCACACACAAATTAAATTTGCGGCTGCTCTGGATTTTCAACAGCTCCCTTGAGCTTTTGGCTAGCATGAAATGTGACGACGCGACGAGCTGCGATCGGTATCGTTTCGCCCGTCTTGGGATTGCGCCCAGGACGAGGTGGCTTGTGACGAACCTGAAAATTTCCAAACCCGGAGAGCTTCACTGGCTCGCCTCGCGCTAAGGCGTCACGAATTTCTTCAAAAAAAGTATCAACGATGTCCTTAGCCTCGCGCTTGTTCAGCCCAACGCGGTCGAACAGGAGCTCAGCGAGCTCGGCTTTGGTCAATGTGCGAGGTTCAGTCATAAGTTAGATCAGTTTTAAAGCGTTAAATAGCTACCATGCCAAGACTATCTAGGACGTGCTTGATGCGCAGTTTCTAGAGCTTGGCGGATTTTTGCGACGCATCCATCAACGCGAGCGTCATCCAGCGTGACCTCGGTGTCTTGCAAAGTTATACGGAAAGCAAGACTCTTTTCCTGTGTTGCTTCCTTGGAAGGATCTCTCCACTGGTCAAATAGTTGCACATCCTGAACAATATTCAGAGTCGAGTCTGCGGAAATCGTATTCTGAATAGTATCCAATAAAGACTGTACAGTTTTATCGGTAGAAACCCATATAGCCAAATCGCGCTGCACCGTAGGTTGCTTTGAAAGCTCCTTTACCTTTGGCATCGGAACCAACCGCAAGGGGTCGTAGGCGAGTTCAAACAAGACAGGTGCTGTGCCAAGCTCTTGTTCCTGTACCCACTTCGGATGTAACTCTCCGATTAAGCCAATGCTCTTGCCTTCCAGCAAAATCTCTGCGCTACGGCCAGGATGCAGTAGCGGGTGTGACAGAGGTGCAAAACGGACCTCGGCTAAACAAGCATCGAGTAATGTTTCTACGTCGCGTTTAACATCAAAAAAGTCTACATTCTTTGAGGGCAAGCCCCATTGATCAGCAACCGCACTACCCCATGCTGCACCCGCTAGCTTCTGAGGTTGCTCAATACCTGCCACGGCTAACGGACCATCTTTAACTTGTGCGTGTCTCTTGAAGACTCTTCCAAGTTCAAACACACGGACGCGAGATTGCTTGCGATTTGCGTTGTAGCGAATGTTTGCAACCAAGCCAGGCAACAAAGAGGTGCGCATCACCGCTAATTGACTAGCGATCGGGTTGAGCAGTCCTATCGGATCACTTACCCCAAGCATGTCATGTTCCCACGAAGCTTCGACAAATGAGAAATTAATAACTTCCTGATAGTCCAGACCGGCGATATCGGCGCGAATGGCATGCGCCGAACGCTCTGCCTCAGGCGAGTGTCGCATCACTGCCGCTGCCATGGGTGGGTTCGCTGGAATGTTGTCAAAGCCAATAATCCGTGCAACTTCTTCGATCAGGTCTTCTTCAATGGCGATGTCAAAGCGGTACGAAGGCGGAGTGACAACGAACTGTTCTGGTGTCGAACTAAACGTAAACCCAAGACGTGCGAAGGTGGTTGACACTTGCTCGTGCGATACCGGGATGCCCAGCACACGTTGGCAACGAGCTAGCCGCATGGCGACCGGCTGTCTCTGAGGCATGTTGACTAACTGATCATCAATCGGACCAGCCTGACCGCCACAAATTTCTAGAATCAACCCAGTAATTAGTTCCAAGTGCTCGGGTATCTGCTGAAAATCGACGCCTCGCTCAAAGCGATGACTGGCCTCAGAACTAAGCTTGAGCTTACGCGCACGACCGGCAATAGATTCCGGCCACCAGAATGCGGCCTCCACGTAAATATTGACTGTATCGAGCGTCACAGCTGTCGACAAGCCACCCATAATGCCAACAAGACTTTCCGGTTGATCGCCGCTGACGATGATGCCCATAGAGGGATCAAGCTTGATTGTTTGCTCGCTCAACAAAGTAAGGGATTCCCCCTCACGTGCCCAGCGCACTTCTATCTTTTGTTCCGGCATCCGGTCGAGGTCAAATACGTGGGTTGGACGTCCGAGCTCGAGCATCACATAATTCGATATGTCAACCAAGGCACTGACCGAGCGCTGCCCTGCACGTTTAAGGCGCTGCACGAGCCATTCAGGAGATTGCGCACGCGCGTTCACGCCGCGCACGATACGTCCGGCAAAGCGACCGCATAAGTCGGGCGCACTGACCGTCACAGGAAGCATGTCGGGAATGGACGGCTTGATAGAGGGAATTGCCGGCGCCTTGAGTTCTGCACCCGTTAGCGCGGATACTTCACGCGCCACGCCTAAAATTGACAGGCAGTCCGCACGATTGGGCGTCAGTTTTAGGGTGAAGAGCGTGTCATCCAGAGCCAAGGCCTCACGAATATCTGTACCTGGCACAAGTCCTGCGTCTAGGACCAATAAACCATCATGATCCTGTGACAGACCAAGCTCTCGTGCAGAGCAAAGCATGCCAGAGGATTCGACACCACGCATTTTCGCGATGCCGATCTTCATATTGCCTGGAAGCACGGCGCCTACGGTCGCAAGTGGAACGTTAATCCCCGCCGCAGCGTTGGGGGCACCACAAACGATCTGAAGCATCGTGCCTGTGCCCGCATCGACCTGACACACACGCAATTTATCCGCGTTGGGGTGTGGCTCGGCGCTCACGATACGCGCGACGACAACGCCTGTAAAGGCAGGTGCGAAGGGATTTGTTTCTTCGACCTCAAGACCCGCCATCGTGAGCCGATGTGAGAGCTCATCCGTTGTGATGCCAGGATTTACCAACGTACGTAGCCAGGATTCAGGAAATTGCATGGTGAACCGTATCGGTCTAAAACTAATTAATCGTTGAACTGCTGCAAGAAGCGCAGGTCGCCTTCAAAAAACTGACGTAAATCATTCACGCCGTAACGCAGCATCGTTAAGCGTTCTAGTCCAGAACCAAACGCAAATCCAATGTATCGCTCGGGATCTAAACCAAAGTTTCGAACAACATCAGGATGCACCTGACCGGAGCCAGAAATCTCCAGCCAGCGACCTTTATTCGGACCGGAGGTGAACATCATGTCGATCTCCGCCGATGGCTCGGTAAACGGAAAAAACGAGGGGCGAAAACGCAGAACCAAATCTTCCGTCTCAAAGAAACACTGGAGGAAGTTGGTGTAAACACCTTTCAGATCTGCAAATGAAATGTTCTCATCAATCCACAGCCCCTCGACTTGATGAAACATCGGTGAATGCGTTGCGTCACTGTCCACTCTATACGTACGACCAGGCGCGATAACCTTGATCGGCGGCTTGTTCATCCGCGCATAGCGAACTTGCATTGGACTTGTATGGGTGCGCAAGAGCAAAGGTAAACCTTTGTCGTCCTGCATATCAACGTAAAACGTGTCCTGCATCGACCGGGCAGGATGGTTCTCTGGGTTATTCAAGGCCGTGAAGTTGGTCCAGTCGTTCTCAATCTCGGGGCCGTCGGCCACATCGAAACCAATAGACTTGAAAATTTCTTCAACCCTTTGCCAGGTGCGAATAACAGGATGGATACCGCCTTTACCGCGTCCTCTGCCTGGTAACGTCACGTCAATCGTCTCGCTCGCCAAGCGCGCATTCAGCTCCGCCTGCGCAAGCTCTGCACGACGCGCGTTGAGCAGACCTTCGATCTGCTGCTTAATTTGATTGATGCGTGCACCTTCAGAACGCTTTGCCTCTGCATCAAGCTTGGCGAGTCCTTTGAGCATCTCAGTCAAGGAGCCCTGCTTGCCCAAGAACTTCGCTTTCGCATTTTCAAGAGCAGCAGCATCGACAGCTTGTTCAAACTGCGCACGCGCCTGTTCGATCAGGTCGGTAGCTAATCCAGTCATCTTATAAAGCCTTCAGGAAACACAGCTTAAAAATGCAAACGGAGCCCAGCAGGCCCCGTTCACACATAGATCGCGCGGTGCTTACGCAGCCAACGCAGATTTGACCTGATTGACAACAGCTGCGAAACCAGCCTTGTCATGCACGGCCATGTCGGCAAGTACCTTACGATCGAGCTCGATCGCTGCCTTCTTGAGTCCGGCAACAAACACGCTGTACGTTACGCCGTGCTCGCGCACAGCAGCGTTGATACGTGTGATCCACAATGCGCGGAACGTACGCTTTTTGTTGCGACGGTCACGATAAGCGTACTGGCCAGCACGCATGACTGCTTGCTTAGCAATACGGAACACATTACCGCGACGACCACGGTAGCCTTTGGCTGCCGAAATAACTTTTTTGTGACGGGCTCTTGCCGTTACACCACGTTTTACGCGAGGCATTTAGTATCTCCTATCAAGCGAAAGGCATCATGGCTTTGACTGAAGCCACGTTGGTTTTATCGACCGCTGCCGAACCGCGCAATTGACGCTTGTTCTTAGTGGTTTTTTTGGTCAGGATGTGACGTTTAAACGCCTGGCCCCGCTTGATTGATCCGCTACCGCGAACCTGAAAGCGCTTTGCAGCACTTTTCTTGGTCTTCATCTTAGGCATTGCTATTCCTATTACTTAAAATTGTGTTCTGAAGGTGCCTTGTCTAATCGTCGCTAGATTGCCGCAAACGATCGCAAGTCTTGGTTACCCTAGAGCCACTTCTCGGTACTGCACTTCTCGGTACTGCAATTACTACGGCCTTCCCCCGCTACACCGTGACGCAGTATTTGAACTACGCACATCGGATGCAGATACGCAGGAAAGCCTTTGATTATATGACATATTTTTTGTTATTGCACGGCTTGAGTTGGCCGGTATCGGTACGCCTCAGATAAATGTGCACGGGAAAGCGTTTCGCAGCCCTCCAGATCGGCGCAGGTGCGCGCTACACGCCTCACGCGCTGGATCGATCGCGCCGACAAGCCATGTCTCTCCATTAAGGTTCCTAATAAATATTTAGCGTCCTTTTGAAGGTGGCAGTGCTGGTCTAGCAGACTGTCTGGCAAGTCGGCATTTAATCTGCCCTGACGCGCCCGCTGAAGGTCCCAGGCCATTCGAACGCGTAAGGCGACTGAGGCAGACGTCTCGGACGCTTGTTGTTCATGCCAATGTGTGGTCTCTTGATTCAGCAGAACATACAAGTCAATGCGATCGAGCAACGGTCCGGACACGCGCGCTTGGTAGCTTAGTACCTGGGCCTCCGAACACTGACAACGGCGTTTAGGATGCCCTTGCCACCCACACGGGCAAGGATTCATCGTGGCGATAAGCTGAAATTTCGCGGGGAATTGACACGTGCCTTTGGCGCGTGCGATGCAGACATAACCGTTTTCTAGGGGCTCGCGCAACGCCTCCCGTACCTTCCTGTCGTATTCCGGGAGCTCATCCAGAAACAGTACGCCATGGTGCGCCAACGAGACTTCACCTGGCATGGGTCGTGCACCTCCTCCAATGACAGCCGCGGCAGACGCAGAGTGATGGGGGCAACGCATAGGTCGTTTTAGAGATATTCCTACATCCAAACCTGCATACGTAGTAATTGCCGCAAGCTCAAGCGCTTGTGTATCGGACATCGCCGGGAGCAATCCGGCTATTCGCTTTGCAAGCATGCTTTTGCCAACGCCCGGGGTACCCGTCATAAGCATACTGTGGCCGCCACTGGCGGCTACCTCAAGGGCTCGTCTGGCCATCAGCTGGCCGCGCACGTCAGACAGGCATGGTTCCGGGGGCACATTCACAGAAGCTGCCACATAGATGGGTGTCTGTAACTCTGAGCGGCCGTTTAGATACTCAACAACCTCCTTCAGATCCTTCGCGCCAAGGACGGTTAATGCCGGAATACGAGAAGCCTCGACCGCGTTACTCCAGGGCAGGACTAATGTCGCCCCGCGCTGATTTCGCGCAACAGAAAGCCCTAGCGCAACTGCGCCACGTGTTGGAACGAGTGCTCCCGTGAGCGATAGCTCACCAGCCAGTACAAGCGTGGACAGCATCTCTGGTTTTGCAGCAGCTATCTGTCCGGAAACTAACAACACTCCCAAGGCAATGGGTAGATCGAACCGACCCGACTCTTTGGGTAAATCCGCTGGAGAAAGGTTGACCGTGAGGCGTCCGCTTGGAAAGGCGAAACCGCTACTTAAAATTGCAGCACGTACGCGTTCCCGACTTTCTCTGACTTCAGCGTCGGCGAGCCCTACAACGTGAAACGCTGGTAACCCTACCCCTAGATGCGTCTCGACTCTGACTAGCGGCGCATCAAAGCCCGCGAGCGAGCGACTTAGCAGAATTGCCAACGACATAAAGCCCCCTAAAAAATAGGGCTAATCATGCGTCATGTCTAAGCAGTGGCAACCGCAAAGTGAACGGAAGTATCCGCTCGTATTAATCCGTACCAGACTCAAGAGTCGAGATGCGGTGCTCTAGTGCCTGAAGCTGCGTTTCCAGACTTTCAATGCGTGCGTGGGCTTTGACCAACAGTGCTGCCTGAATATCAAACTCCTCGCGTGTAATGAGGTCCATACGTGTAAAAGCCTGACCCATGAAGGCCTTGACGTTACGTTCGATATCTGCGGCTGGACTGCGTGCAATGAGGTCGGCTACATTTTTTTGAAATTCTTCAAACCATGGATTCTTTTGCATTGCACATTCTCAAAAAAGTCAGAGTGCTCCCATTTTAGCTCCACCTGTAGATCGAACATAGTGGTGCACAGCGGTGATGCATCGAATTGGTGCATCCGAAGGGAAGGATCTCAGGTTATCTCTGGCATGGGATTTGCTTACCTTCAATAGTCAGCAACCTACCCCCAGCAGGGAGAATTTCTATGAAAAACATCATTGCAATCATCAAGCCCTTCAAGCTTGATGAGGTGAGAATTGCGCTTGCGAGCCTCGGCGTTCAAGGCCTAACCGTGACTGAGGTCAAGGGCTTCGGTCGTCAAAAAGGTCACACCGAACTTTACCGAGGAGCCGAGTACACGGTCGATTTTCTACCCAAGCTAAGGCTTGAAACTGCAGTAAGTGATGCGATGGTCGAGCGCGCGGTTGATGTAATTGAACAAGCGGCAAAGACCGGAAAGATTGGTGACGGAAAAATATTCGTCACACATCTGGAGTCCACCACACGCATCCGCACTGGAGAAACGGGCGATGTGGCGTTATAGAACTCGGACCAACCGCAGACTTAGTTTAACGAGGCTGGGTCAATCGAGCTCGCTCGATTCAGTGAGGTCGCAACCTTTACACGCAACGCGTTAGAGTGCGCACGCAGGATCTCTCTCTTTACAGAAAGTAGTTGCTGAGGGTGCATTGAAAAATGCGTAAGCCCTAGACCGAGCAGCAAACGAGTGAGCTGTGGATCGCCTGCAATCTCGCCACATACCGCCACAGACTTACCAACTCGTATTCCAGCGTTAATGACATTGGCGATTAACCGCAAGATCGCTGGATGCAAGGGATCGTACAGCGCAGCAACTTCGTTATCAGCACGATCAATGGCCAAGGTATATTGAATTAAATCATTTGTACCGATCGATAAGAAATCAAGCGCATCGGCGAAAGGTTCAATCGCAATCGCCGTGGCGGGAATCTCAACCATCGCACCGACTTGGATATCTTTCGCATACTTCTGCCCTCTTGCATCGAGTTCAACCATTGCGCTTGCGATGGCCGCACGTGCGGCGTGCACCTCATGCATGTGCGCCACCATTGGAATCAGAATTCTGACAGTGCCGTGTGCCGATGCTCGTAAGATTGCACGCAACTGCGTCGCAAACAAATCAGGATGGGCGAGACAATAGCGAATCGCTCGCAGACCGAGTGCGGGATTCGTCGCAACGGTCGCCTCTCCGTCGAGCGCCTTATCCGCCCCAATATCAAGGGTGCGAATTGTTACCGGCCGATGCTGCATGGTTTTCACGACTGAAGCATACGCCTGGTACTGCTCTTCTTCCGTCGGAAGCTCGCTGCGACCAATAAAAAGGAACTCGCTGCGGAATAAACCAATTCCGGTCGCTCCGTTCGCGAGTGCGATCTCTGTCTCGTCCGGCAATTCAATATTTGCCTGCAAGGACACAGCAATTCCGTCCTGCGTTTCAGCCGGTACGTCCTTGAGCTGAGCAAGGACAAGTCGCTCCTCAGCGTAGCGTCGCTGCAGAGCGCGATATTGATCCAGCGCTTTCGCAGAGGGATTGACTAACAGCGTACCTCGCGCCCCATCAACGACGACGATATCCCCGTCGCGAACTAAGTTTCTAACTTGACCGAGACCAACAACCGCGGGGACATCCATACTGCGTGCAACAATCGCGGTGTGTGACGTGGGTCCCCCCAAGTCCGTTGCAAATCCGGCAAAGCGGCCACCACGTAACCGAATCATGTCTGCAGGAGAAATGTCATGTGCTATCACAACAAGTGGCTCGCCGGACTGCCCGACACGATCGAGAGCCAGCATGGGGCGGGAGCCCCCTAGGACATGCAAGACGCGCTCGATGACCTGACGAACGTCAGCACCGCGCTCACGCAGGTACTCGTCATCCATCGAGGCAAACTGTTCACCGAGTAGTTGCCCCTGTGTTGTCAACGCCCATTCTGCGTTGTAGAGTTTTTCTTGTATCAGCGAAAGCGCTTGATCGGCTAACAACGGATCAGACAAGAGCATGCCATGCACGTTGAGTAGCGCACCAAGCTCACGCGGTGCATCTTCGGGAAGCGACTGCGCCAACTCAAGCATTTCGCGGCGCGCTGTATCGAGCGCACTGGTTAATCTAGTTTGCTCAGCAAGCACAGCATCGGCAGGGATTCTGTAGTGTGCGACCTCAAGAGCGGTAGCGCCCATCACAATAGCGCGCCCGATCGCATAACCATGGGCAGCGCCTTGCCCGTATAAGCACACCATCGGTGCGCTTATCGGGTCAGCTAGCGGATTATTGACCTTCGCCGAATTTGTCATCGAATAGCGCCTGCACAGCAACTAAAGCCTGATCGGCATCGCTGCCGTTGGTATCAATGGTTACAGTCGTGCCAATACCAGCTGCTAACATCATGACACCCATGATGCTCTTGGCGTTCACACGTTGACCAGCCTTGATAATGAACACTTCGCAAGCGAACTGACTCGCTAACTGAGTAAGCTTCGCAGCAGCGCGAGCATGGAGTCCAAGTTTGTTGGAAATGACGATATCGATCGCTGGCATAAATGTGGAGTGTGCGGTTACAAAAATTGCTTGAGATTAACGACTAGTCTACACGCAACACGGAGTGTGTGGCACCCGCAAGTGCGCTTGCCGCAACATCCTCAAGGCTTCCCTGTCGATAATTTATGGCGCGCAGCAACATTGCGGCATTTGCACCGCCAAGAACGCAGCACGGCGTTCCCTCAAGATGTGCAATTTCGCTTGCTTTGACTGAAATGTTTGAAGGACTGGCCCCCGGAAGATCCGTCAGAACCAATACCCCGTCGCCTCGATCCGCCTGAGTAATGATCCTGGCCACCCGAGGCGAACAGTCTTGCGCGCACTCATTGGGCTCGATATCGAGGGCGATTACGTCTGGATCAGTCCCAAGGACATGCTTTGCGCAAGCAACTAAAGCAGTCGCCAAAGGAGTGTGTGCAACGACAAGTATGGCAATCATTGCTTAAGAGGAATGCCCGACCGCCGCCTCAAGCGCTTGAACAAATCGAGCGCCGACATCGAAACCAGTCTGTTCCGTGATTTCTACAAAACATGTGGGGCTTGTGACGTTCACCTCAGTAACGTAATGACCAATGACATCCAAGCCGACCAGCAGCAAGCCACGCTCTGCAAGCTTGGGGCCTACTTGGCGGGCGATATACGCGTCGCGCTCGGACAGAGGTTGTGCAACACCACGCCCACCCGCAGCTAGGTTGCCACGTGTCTCACCGGCAAGTGGAATTCGCGCCAAACAAAAAGGCACGGCCTCGCCTCCGATGATCAAAATTCGCTTATCACCCTGACTGATCTCAGGAATATAACGCTGGGCCATGATGGTACGCGTACCGTCATGGGTGAGCGTTTCGAGAATCGCATTCCGATTGGCCTCGTTAGGCGCCAAGCGAAAAACGCCGGTGCCCCCCATGCCATCAAGCGGCTTGACGATCACGTCGCGATGTTGTGCGTGAAAAGCCTTAATGCGCTCCATGTCCCGGCTCACTAATGTGGGAGCCGTAAACTCCGAGAACTCAGTGATCGCGAGCTTTTCCGGATGGTTCCGGATCGCTGCGCCACTGTTAAATACTCGGGCACCCTGCGCTTCTGCATACTCAAGCATGTGCGTTGCGTACACATACTCCATATCGAACGGCGGATCTTTGCGCATCAGCACCGCAGAAAATGCATGCAAAGGTGTATCAACGGGTGAAGCTGTCTCAATCCACCACTGACGACTATGCAAATCTGCGCCGGAAACAAGCTCGATTGAGCTCGCTCTGGCGCGGACCTCTCCATCTTCGATGAAAAGGTCTCCTTGCATGGCCACACACAGCGAATGACCGCGGGCCGTCAAGGCCTGCATCATTGCAACCGAGCTGTCTTTGTAGGCGTTCAGCGCTACCAGTGGATCTAGGATAAACAGAACACGCATTTGTTACGCTGCCGAGTCGGCTTTGCCCGGCGCTTTTTTGCGCGGCGCAAGAACCATGACCATCTGGCGCCCTTCGAGCTTAGGCATAGCCTCGACCACTGCCATGTCGACCAGATCATCCCGGACACGCTCAAGAACACGCATACCGAGTTCTTGGTGAGCCATTTCACGACCGCGAAAACGCAGCGTAACTTTCGCCTTGTCGCCCTCGTCAAGAAAGCGCTTGAGGTTGCGAAGCTTCACCTGGTAGTCACCTTCGTCGGTGGCAGGACGAAACTTCACTTCTTTAACTTGAATGATTTTTTGTTTGGCACGAGCCTCAGCCAAACGTTTTTGTTCTTGATATTTGAACTTGCCATAATCCATCAGGCGGCACACGGGCGGCTCTGCGTTTGGCGCGATCTCAACTAGATCGATTTCGCTTTCTTCAGCCATGCGTATGGCATCGAATATTTTTACGATACCGAGTTGTTCACCTTCAATTCCAAGCAAGCGCACTTCGGGAACTCGGATTTCACCGTTAATGCGATGGGGTTTTTCTGTTGCGATGTTGACGACTCCTAGTGATTAGGCTGACTGCGAGACAGTCGAGCCGGAATTGCGGCGTAATGCCACGTCTTCGGACAATAAGGCGGAGAACTGCGCTAATGGCATCACACCAAGCTCGACTCCACCACGCCCGCGCACAGCTACAGCCCCGGCTTGGCGCTCTTTGTCGCCGACAACCAAAATATAGGGGACTTTCTGCAAACTGTGCTCTCTGATTTTATAGGTAATTTTCTCACTGCGTAAATCAGATTCTACTCTAAAGCCTTGTTTTTTCAGGGATTGTGCTATTTCTGCTGCATAATCGGCCGTTGGTTCAGAAATACAGCAGATCACAGCTTGCACAGGAGCCAGCCAAGCCGGCATAGCGCCCGAGTGGTTTTCAATCAACATCCCGATGAATCGCTCAAACGACCCCAAGATCGCCCGGTGCAACATCACAGGCGCGCGACGTTGATCCGAAGCATCCACAAACTCTGCACCAAGGCGCTGAGGCATAGAGAAATCAACCTGGATGGTGCCGCATTGCCAGTGGCGACCAATGGCATCCTTTAACGTGTATTCAATTTTTGGACCATAAAATGCGCCCTCTCCTGGCGACACTTCGAAAACGCATCCCGTGCGACGAAGGCTCTCCATGAGCGCAGTCTCGGCTTTGTCCCATACGTCATCGCTACCGATACGCTTTTCAGGCCGTGTCGCAACTTTGTACAAAACTTCATGAAAACCGAAGTCAGCATAGACTTTCTGAAGCAAGGCCGTGAAGTCTGCACATTCGTCCTGAAGCTGATCTTCGGTGCAAAAAATATGCCCATCATCTTGCGTGAATCCGCGCACACGCATCATCCCATGCAGTGACCCGGATGGTTCATTTCGGTGACACTGCCCAAACTCACCATAACGCAGCGGTAGGTCACGGTACGAATGCAAACCCGAATTGAAAATCTGAACGTGCCCAGGACAGTTCATGGGCTTAAGTCCGTAGACACGGTTCTCGGACTCCGTGGTGAACATGTTCTCGCGGTAGTTATCCCAGTGACCTGTCTTTTTCCAAAGGGAAATATCCAAGATCTGCGGCGCCTTAACCTCTTGGTAACCATTATCGCGATACACCGCACGCATGTATTGCTCTACCTGCTGCCAAATCGCCCAGCCCTTTGGGTGCCAGAAGATCAGTCCTGGACCTTCCTCCTGGAAGTGGAACAAGTCGAGGTCGCGACCAATCTTACGGTGATCACGTCGCTCTGCCTCTTCGAGCATATGCAAGTAGGCATCTTGCTCTTCTTTCGTCGCCCAGGCAGTGCCGTAGATTCGCTGCAGCATTTCGTTGTTGCTGTCCCCACGCCAGTATGCGCCGGCAACCTTCATCAACTTAAACACCTTTAACTTGCCAGTGCTCGGAACGTGCGGCCCCCGACACAAGTCGATAAAGCTGCCTTCACGATACAAACTAATTGGTTCGTTACCAGGTATTGCACCAATAATTTCCGCCTTGTAGGTTTCACCAATACCTTTGAAATACGCAACGGCGTCATCGCGCAACCACTCTTCGCGCGTAACGACCTCATCCTTCTTGGCGAGCTCTGCCATCTTCTTTTCAATGGCGGTCAAGTCATCAGGCGTGAAAGGTCGTTTATAAGAAAAATCGTAATAGAAGCCATTTTCAATCACGGGGCCGATCGTTACCTGCGCGTCGGGGAACAGCGCTTTGACCGCATACGCCAATAGGTGCGCGGTTGAGTGCCTGATCAGGTCAAGGCCATCCGCATCCTTTGCAGTAATGATTGCAAGTTGGCTATCTTGCTCAATGCGGTGCGTCGTATCCACCAGTTTGGATTGCCCCGGCATGGACACGCGTCCACCAAGTGCTGCGCGTGCCAGCCCAGCACCGATCGATTGCGCTACCTCAGCAACAGTAACGGGCCCTGGGTATTGACGTTCTGAGCCGTCTGGCAGTGTGATCGTGACCATCAGCAATCCTGTGAACAAAAAAATAGCGGCCGTAAGCCGCTGTTTTGCACCTGCATATACCTGCAGCCAACCAGCTACGGGCCTAAATTGGTAGGCGGTATTGGAATCGAACCAACGACCTCCACGATGTCAACGTGGCGCTCTAACCAGCTGAGCTAACCGCCTGTAAAGACCGAGATTATATCGGTTTAGGTGCTCTGCTGTCAAAAGCGCTGGGGGACGCTCGCCTGAAGGACCGCTGCAACGAATTCCTTCATTTTTTCTGTCGATTTCACTCCAGGGCTAATTTCGACGCCACTACTCACATCCACCGCCCAAGGCTCAGTCGAAACAACGGCCGAACCAACGTTCGTTGCGTTGAGCCCTCCCGATAAAACGATAGGACGCGCCCCGAGCTGATGACGCAGTGGCTCGAGCAAAGAATGGTCAAACCCATGCCCGCTGCCGCCAAACAAGGGTGAATAACTATCAAAGAGCCAACCATGCGCAGAGGAAAAACTCATGCAATGCGCAGAAAGTTCAGCAGATGTCTCCAACCCCGGAGCACCAACCCGAAAAGCTTTCAAATAGGGACGACCAAAGCTTGAGCAGAAGTCAGCAGATTCGTCGCCATGAAATTGCAATAGTGAAGGCGACATTAATTCGAGAACCTCATGCACAAACGACGGCTGAGGGTTCACAAAGAGCGCAACACTTGATACGAAGGGAGGCAGCGCTGCGCACAATTCCTGAGCTCTAGCCGCGGTCACATACCGTTTGCTAGAGGGGTGAAACACAAAACCCAAAGCGTCTGCTCC
>CAIYWO010000374.1 GCA_903929925.1 uncultured beta proteobacterium
ACGACCACGCGCATCAACATACGCCGACGCATCAGCATGATGCAGAGTGTGGTTGCGGCCATCTGCATGTGCCCGATCCTGCCTTGGTAAGTGGAAAGCTCAATTGGTCTCGTGCGAGCTCTGCGATCTTGGCGGTCGGGCTTAGGCCTTGCACAGGTGCTGTATTTGTATTGGTTTTTACGCTTTCGCAGGGATTCTTTATTGCAGGTATTGCTGCAGCGCTGGCGATGGGCTTGGGTACCGGCTTGACGGTTGCTGCCTTGGCGAGCGCTTCGCTATGGGCCAATCATGCGCTTGAGAAGATCGTGGATGGTCCAAAGTTACGTCTGGGGATGTACTTAGTTGCAATTGTCCAGGGCTTGGCTTCTGTAGCTGTTTTGCTTTTTGGTCTATTGATGTTTAGCGCCGCCTGGATGGCGCACGCCTAACGCTCAGCAATCTTTGCAGCGACCGTAGAGTGTGAGGTCGTGACTCTCCACTTTGAAGCCTTTGGGTGCCAGACTTACCAGATCGCTCGGGCAGGAGTGGATATCGAAGACTTTCTGGCATGTATTGCATTGAAAGTGGTGGTGGTGGTCGTGCCCGGCTAGTTCGAACCGGGGGTTCTCTCCGGGGAGCAACACTTGTTTGATCGCGCCTTCTTCCACCATCGCTTTGATGTTGCGATACACGGTCGCGATGCCAAGGCGGGGAACATGCAGGCAGGCAAGTTCAAGAACCTCTTGCGCGAGCAAGGGCCTTCCGGCTTGTTCAATCGCTTCGCGAATCGCTGCACGCTGTCGCGTGGAGCGTTCTGCCTTGGGAGCGTCACTAGTTTGCATACCCGTATCTTACATACATCAATAATGATATTGTATTATCATTATTGAATTGCATGGGTGTTTCCCACGATTAACCAGCATTTTCCTACTTTTCCTCATCGATAATGTCGTCAGCACCGAAGCACGAGCACGTGCACCACCAGCACGAGCACTCCCACTCTGGTCACTTGCATGCGCCACGAGCGATTGTCTTCGCACCGCCTGCGCTGCGCAGTCCAGTCCTCAGTGGCGTGGGGCAGCGTGTAGCAGTTGTCGGTGGGGTGGTGTGTGTCGTTTGGCTTGCGGTGTTCTGGGCGCTCCAGAACAATGGATAAGCCGCTTGCGCAAGCCTCGTTAGCCCCGGACATAGCGCTGACAAACTTGACGGTTGCCTACGATGGGCATCCAGCCGTGCATCATTTGTCTGGAACGTTCGCCTCGGGTTCGCTCACAGCGATTGTCGGTCCAAATGGCGCTGGAAAAAGCACGTTGCTGTCAGCCTTGTCTGGTCAGCTCAAAGGCATCGAGGGATCTATTCGTTTTGGCGATGCGCCACACATTGATCTGGCCTATTTGCCGCAACAGTCAGCCATTGATCGAGAGTTCCCTGTTCGTGTCCTAGATGTTGTCGTTCTTGGGGCGTGGAAAGTCATGGGGAGTTTTTTGCCTGCCTCGCGTGACGTCAGACAGCGGGCAACCGAGATGCTTGCCGCAGTTGGGCTTGTCGGGTTTGAGCGACGCTTTATTGGTGAACTATCGGTCGGACAGTTGCAACGCGTTCTGTTTGCACGCCTCTTGATGCAGGATGCGCCGGTCATCTTATTAGATGAGCCGTTTAACGCGTTAGACACGCGAACGGTTGAGGACTTGCTGCAAGTTGTCCTGGACTGGCATCACCACTCGCGTACTGTCATTGCTGTCTTGCATGATCTGGAGATGGTGCGCCGGTATTTCCCTCAGACACTTTTATTAGCGCGCGAGGCAATCGCCTGGGATGCCACTCAGACGGTGTTGAGTACGGACAATTTGTCCCGCGCCCGTGCCACAGCTGAATACTGGGATGATCGCGCACCTTGGTGCGTTCGAGCGCCCGAGCAAGAGGGGCGCCTCTAATGGTGACAGACGCTCTGCAACAGATATATAA
>CAIYWO010000375.1 GCA_903929925.1 uncultured beta proteobacterium
AAACACACACAAATATAAAATCTATTTCTAAAGGCGTTACTACTTGATTACCGCGATTCGTCATACTGGCTTGGTAGTTGCTGACCTTGCAAGCGCCCTGTACTTCTGGTGCGATGTGTTGGGATTCAAGGTGGTAAAACAGATGGACGAGTCGGGCCCGCATATCGACGCGATGATGGGCCTAAAGGATGTGCTACTCACGACATCCAAGCTCACCGCCCCCGAAGGCGGCATGGTCGAACTTCTCTATTTCCATTCGCACTCCGACTGGCCCACCTGGACAGGCACACCTTACTCGACCGGGTTCACTCATGTGGCGATGACCGTGAAGGACATCGCCTCCCTCTGCGCGAAGTTGGTCGATGCGGGCGTGACCTTTTTTGCGCCGCCGCAGCACTCCCCCGATGGCAAGGTCCTAGTGACCTATTGCCGGGGTCCCGAAGGTGTGCTGCTGGAATTTGTTGAAATACTACAGGAATGACTCCTTGATTATTTTCACGAAACACTCCCACCAGGCCAATTGCTCCCTCTGCAACGCTACTACCGATAGTGTGCTGTCGACAAAACTGCGGCGCGGCACCGGTATCGTTTTTTACTGCGAGTCCTGCAAGCATGGCTTTCTCGCGGAAAACCAAGCGCCCGATGCCAAGGACTATTACGCCGAAGGCTACCGCCAGGAGTATTCGCACAACGCCGAGGCCGCGGCGACCAGCGCGCGCGAGATCTTCGAGATCTACAAGTCTTACCAAAAGGATCGCCTTCGCGAGATCGTGCCGCACCTGTCAGCTGGCACCGAGTTGCTCGAAGTCGGCGCGTCATCGGGACAGTTCCTCGTCAATATCAAGGATAAGGTCGCATTGGTAAACGCGATTGAGCTCGACAAGGCTTGCTGTGCATTCATGACCTCCGAACTCGGCATCGATGCCGATACCGAGTACCTACGCGAGTCCCGTTTTGCCGACCGTCACTACGACGTAATCTGCGCCTTCCAGGTGCTTGAACATGTGCCTGATCCGGTTGTGTTCCTGAAGGAACTTCGAGCATCGGCAAAAAAGGGCGCAACGATGTTCATCGAGGTTCCCAATCTCAACGATCCTTTGCTGTCGGTCTGGAATGTTGAGTCTTACCAAAAGTTCTTCTACCACTCGGCGCACTTGCATTACTTTACCGAGGACTCACTTCGCAAAGCCGGAAGGCTCGCAGGTTTCACCGATGAACAGGTCGAGATCTCGTTCACGCAAGACTACAACCTGCTGAACCACCTGACTGGATCATGAACAACGCACCGCAGGCGACATGCAATATCGGCCTCAGCGAGGTGAGCCTGGGTGGCGCTGATGCCGACTTGTCGGCCTGGCTGACCGGCAAGATGAAGTCACTTAATCAAGAATACATAGACCGGCTGATAACGAAAAAGACAACCGCCAACATGATGATGATTGTTAAAAATGTCTGAACGTATTGGTTTCATGCAAGGGCGGCTTTCGCCGCTTGTAGATGGCCGCATCCAGGCATTCCCGTGGGACTGTTGGCAGGCTGAATTCACATCGGCGCAAAAAAACGGCTTTGGCCTTATGGAGTGGACACTGGATCAGGACCGGCTCTATGAGAACCCGCTGCTGACCCCTGCCGGTCAAATAGAGATTGGCGAGCTACGCCACGCGCACGGCCTGCTCATCGGTTCGCTGACTGGTGACTGCTTCATGCAGAGTCCGTTCTGGAAAGCCACTGGCGCAGCTGCTGAGCAGTTACAGGAGGATTTTTGTGCAGTCGTCCGCGCCTGCTCGTTGGCCGGCATCTCGATTATGGTGCTGCCGCTGGTCGACAATGGCAGATTGAGCAGCCGTATCGAGGAGGACCAGCTCATTGCCGTGCTTGAAAGCAATGCTGGGATGTTGCACGAACTTAAGGTCAAGATCTTATTTGAGTCCGATTTTAAGCCCGCAGAACTTGAGCGCTTCATCGATCGGTTAGATCCAGCACAGTTTGGCGTGAACTACGACATTGGCAACAGCGCAGGGCTTGGCATGCGCCCCGCCGACGAGATCGCTGCTTATGGCCAGCGCATTGTTAATGTGCATATCAAGGATCGTGTTCTGGGCGGCACGACTGCGCCGCTTGGTACGGGCAGCGCCGATTTCGAGACGGTGTTCTCAGCTTTGGCAAAGGTCGGCTACCGCGGCA
>CAIYWO010000376.1 GCA_903929925.1 uncultured beta proteobacterium
GCACGAATGCCCTCTGCAAAATCGCCATGCGATGCAGCCATCAAGCCAGCAACCCACTCGGTGCGGTACACGTCAGCAAGTGACATGCGTTTGACTCGTTCAAGAAGTGCAAAGGTCAGCCTTGCGGAGCCAGGAGATCCTGCAGCAAAGGTCTTGGCCGCACGCTGCAACCAGACGTCCTCTTGGGTCGAAAGCGCCAAAATATTCGCTGCAACGTGATCCAGATCGGACGAGACACAGCAGCGTTGGATCAACGCCTGATGCGTCTGCAATGGACCAACTGGGGGAACTGGGGACGTTGAGAGCGCGGCGAGCACTTGATGAAGTTGTGCATGGTTCGCGGCCAATGCAGCATTACGCTGGTCATGGTAGTTTGCGTGCTGCGCGGCAGAACAGGCTACCCAGTTTGCAGCAGCGATCGTTTTGAGTAAGTCATCCCACGTTTGACGCGGAAGATGATAATCGGCTAACCCTGCAAACAGAGCATCGGCTGGGCCCACTTGCGCACCGGTCAAACCCATAAACAAGCCCGTCTTACCAGGCAAGCGGTTTAATAGCCACGTGCCTCCAACGTCTGGAAACAAACCAATTGATATCTCGGGCATCGCTAAGCGCGAGGTCTCTGTCACCACACGATGGCTCGCGCCCATCATCAGCCCCATGCCACCGCCCATGACAATGCCATCTCCCCAAACTAACACCGGCTTGGGAAACGTGTGCAGTCGGTAGTCGAGTGCGTATTCTTCCGCAAAGAACGTACCCGCGTATGTGTTCTCTATGGATGCTTGCCCACGGTGTTCAAGCATACTGTGATGCAGTGCGTGTAAATCGCCGCCAGCACAAAAGGCTTTGTCCCCTGCTCCTCGCAAGACAACCAAGGCGATCTGTGGATCTGCGGCCCAATGCTCTAACTGCGACGCCAGCAAACGCGTCATGTCGAGTGTTAACCCATTCAGGGTCTTTGGTGCATTCAGGGTTGCCACGCCCACAACCATTCCTTGCGCACAGGGAACGGTTGAAAAAATCACGGGGGCCTCATCGAGTTGATTCATTCGAGATTCAATCCTTTTTCTAGCAACTGCTGCGCGATGATGACACGCATGATTTCATTTGTCCCCTCAAGAATTTGGTGCACGCGTGTATCACGTACCAAACGCTCAAGTGGGTAATCTTTGAGGTATCCATAACCACCCAGCAACTGCTGGGCATCGAGACAGACAGAAAATCCGGCATCGGTTGCAAAGCGCTTGGCCATCGCGCTGTAGACTGTCGCGTCCGGTGATTCGGTATCAAGTTTGCAGGCAGCAAGGCGCACCATCTGCCGAGCAGCAACCACCTGTGTGGCCATATCCGCATATTTGAACTGAAGACCCTGAAACTGCGTTAGGTCCTTATTGAACTGCTTTCTGTCCCGCATGTAGTCTCGGGCGAAATTCATAGCACCTTGCGCGGCACCAACTGAGCACGTTGCAATATTGACGCGACCACCAACAAGGGCCCTCATGGCGAGCTTGAAGCCCTCACCTTCAGCCGCTAACAAACAATGGGCAGGCACTTCAACGTTGTCAAAGGTAATCGCTCGCGTGGATTGGCTATTCCAGCCCATCTTGAGTTCCTTGCGTCCGTAACTGATGCCTGGCAAGTTTGCCGGCACAGCAAACGCGGATATCCCACTGGCTCCGGACTCACCAGTGCGAGCCATCACCACCAGCAACTGCGTTTCGCCTGCACCTGAAATAAAAGCCTTCGCACCGTTCAGCACATAGTGTGACCCTTGCCGTTGTGCAGACGTCTTAAGTGAAGCGGCGTCCGAGCCAGCACCTGCTTCTGTTAAACAATAAGACGCTAACGTTTGTCCCGTCGCAAGGTCCTCGCCCCATTGCTCAAGCAGCGTGGAAGTGCCCCACTTGCCAACCATCCAGGCAACCATATTGTGTATGGTTAAGTACGCGGTTGTGGAGGGGTCGACTGCGGCCAACTCTTCGAACACGATTGATGCGTCCAAGCGCGACAACCCTAACCCGCCCATCTCCAAAGGCGCGTATAACCCACAAAAACCAAGTTTACCGGCACGTCTGAACGCATCAACGGGAAAGATGCACTCTTGATCCCACTGCGCGGCATGCGGGGCAAACTCACCTTGCGCGAATTCACGAGCCAGTTGCGCAAATGCTTGTTGCTCTGTGTTTAGTTCAACATTCATCAGACCTCCCATTAATACATTCTTGCTTTATATAGTCCGATCAGTGATCGGAACTTTATTTTTAGTTTGACGCACCTTGTCTCGATGCGCAGCACGGCGGCGCCTGGCAACCTTGGGCTCAACAACGAGCGGTCGATATAGCTCAACGCGATCCCCATCAGAAAGCACTGCGGTCAGATCGAGCTTCTTACCAAAAACGCCAACTGCTACTGACTGATCGACGAGCATACCAAAGCCCGCATGCCCGCGTGCTTGCGTCAGCGCATCCTGCACCGTCGAACCAGGCGTAACTGTGAACGTGATCTCGGTCAAAGACTGCGCAGTCACATGACAAACGCTGATCTGCATCAGACACCATCCCCATAGCATTGTGCAGCACGTTGCGTAAAAGAATCGATAAAACTCGTTGCGATACGATTAAAGACGGGCCCGACGACTAGTTCGAGCGCTCGACTCGAAAACTCGTAGCGCAACGTAAATAGAACCTTACAAGCATCATCCGTGAGTGGGACAAACTGCCAGTCCCCCTCGAGTACAGAAAACGGACCTTTCACTAAGGACAGTTCAATTCGCTCGGGGACAATATGTTTATTTCTGGTTGTAAAGGTATGCTTAAGTCCAGCAATAGCAATCGTAATCGACGCTTGCGTCCCCGCGGAATCCTCGGCATCGATAGAGGCGCCACCGCACCAGGGCATGAACTCCGGATATTTTGGGACGTCCGCCACTAAGTTAAACATCTGACTGGCACTGTGCGGAACCAGGACGGAGCGCTCGACTGTGTGCATGCTGGGCTGTGATTGGCTAGAATGCACACATTTTAGCGGCAGACGCACCTTCATGGCGTTGCGCTATGCCACTTGACCCAGGTTAGAGGCGATTATCGTTATGCGCAGCAACCGACGTTTAGGCATCCTCCTGCTCACAGCTTTACTCGCGACAGGATTACTCACTAGCTGTTCCGTGAAAGACTGGCCTGCTTTTCTGGGATTGATGGAGCACGAGCACACAGGTCAAACCGAACTAGCGCCCAGCGTATCCATCTGGCCCGGCATCACACAGCGCTATCAACTACCGGCGATCAAAACTTCGCTTGTTGCGCAACAGGCTAACGCGTACGCTGCGGGAGCTAACCACTTTCAAATGGTCTTAGCGAACGCCACCCCATACCTATACTTCGTGGTGCAGGAGCTCAAGCGGCGCGACATGCCTGTGGAGCTCGCATTTTTACCCATCATTGAAAGCGGCTATTCGCCCAGAACACATAACGGCTTGAACCCTGCAGGACTTTGGGGGCTCATGCCGGTTGCGGCAAAGCATCTGAATCTCGTGCGCGATGAGTTTAAAGATGAGCGCAGAGATATTGTGCGTTCAACGCAGGCAGCGCTAGATCTGCTCGAAGAGCTCCACAAACAATTCGGGGACTGGAATCTTGCCTTAGCCGCTTATAACTGGGGGCCAGGCAATGTGTCACGGGCGCTAGGAAGCAACGCCAGACGTAAAGTTTCAAACACGTATGACAACTTGGCGATGCCTTTAGAAACCCAAATTTTCGTCCCTAAACTCTTCGCAATCAGAGAAATCATTGCGCGACCCGAGACCTTCAAAATTAGGCTGCCAGACATTCCAGACGCACCTTACTTTGAGGTCGTTCCCGTAACAAAGACGATCGATGTCAAGGTTGCAGCCGAGTTAGCGGACATGCCCATAACCGACTTCATCAACCTAAATCCTGGCCTGAACAAGCCCGTCGTTGTGGCGGGAGCCAATCAATCCATACTCCTGCCAATCGAGCAGGCCAAAAAATATCGCGCAAATCTAAACATCAGAAAGGAGGCCCTCTCCGAGTTCACCTCAATTACCGTCGAGGCCTCCGAGACACCAGAGAGTCTGGCTCGCATTTGGCAGGTTGATGCTGTGCGCATTCGCCAGATCAATCAACTGCGCTGGGGCGTGCGCATAAAACCAGGAACAATCGTGCTACTGCCGATCCCCAGCGGACAGCGCTCCTAGTCCTCTGCCCATCCCAGTCTCTACTGCGCCCGGACCAGTGAAAGCACATGCGGTGTCTGACGTATCACCACCGCTCGCGCATCAATCGCAGCATTAGTTGAATCCACCCACGACTGCATAAAGGTTAGGTAGGAACTCTGCCTAATCGCTGCGAAATCAGGCAGGTCGCGAACCCTGTCTGCGCGTGTTGCGCCATGCAGAAGATCCCGCTTCACGATCATGTCGAACAGGCATTCATAATCGTTGATAAACGCGTATCCTGTTTTTAGCGAGCACGCCTCGAGATCTTTACGCGCTTGTGGGCTCAAAGGCGCACGTGTCTCCGCCTCGCGCATGACATCAACGCCACGAGCCAGTTCCTCGCCGGTAAACCGCCCGACCGACAAGCCATCGACCGCAACGTTGTAGCGCGCCTTCCCGTCTAAGCCGTTCACCCGCCATACGAACGAACGTAACGCGTCAAGCTCTGCACTTGCAACCAACTTAATTTGCGATTGACTCAGTACAAAGGGAACAGGCGGCAAGGCCGCAGCAACGTCAACCGACACACTCTTGTTTCGCCCCATCGACGTCTGAAACTTCATGGCCTTGCGATCGTTCGCCCCAGCAGAAAAGAATTGTGTTTCAACACTGCTATCGGAGACACTGCTTTCTATGACGGACGCATTCATATTGGCGCCAATTTGCTTTAAGAACTCAACAGCCATTAACGCGTGGCCTAACGCACTCGGATGAATACGATCTGGAATCAACTTAACATCGGGTGACGAAGCAGTAAGCGCCAACGCATTTTTGAGAGGTTGCTGCCACTGCACTTTTAGGACATCTACGTCTACAGACTGCGCTTGCATCGCAGACACTAATCGCTCAAGTTGCTTTTGTCGATCAATCAGTTTTGAAGGCGGCGTCACGCCAGCGATATTAGCTGGGCTCGGTTCAACCCAAATAATGCGCTTAACGCCTCCCTCGCGCAGACGTGTAAGCATCGTTTGGATATTCTGAATAAATGCTGCGTGCGGACTATTTGAAGGATAGGCTGCATCATTCATCCCGAAATTAATCACGACAACTGTAGGACGATGAACGAGTACATCCCTGTCTAAGCGATTCAGGCCGTCGAGTGCCGAATGACCTCCAATTCCTGCGTTAATGAACGTCAAATCTAAGTCAGGACGTCGTAAGAGAAAAAAGGTTTCGATGTAGCGGCCATACGTGTGCGCAGCGGTAATACTGTCCCCTAGCCAAATCACCCGATCGCCGTGTTTAAAGGCGAGCGGTATGGTTTGCGCAGACGAAGGTGCTAAGGGGATAAGGACCAGTGCAACAGCAACAAACACCGAGCGCAGGCATCGCAGCATCCCGAGCGCAACATCGTGCCGAACCGGATTTAAGTGGGTGGTTTGGGATGGCTTCATATTTCGCTCCTAGACCACGCTGGGATCACTGAGTGGGTGCAGCGTTACTAGAGGCTGCTGCTGCCGCGGCAGCCTCTTCCTGTTTGATACGACGCTTTTCAGCCTCGGTTTGCCATGCGGTGCTTGTACCACGGGCTACTTGACGCATACGCTCTTGGTGCGGGCCTGAATTCGCTGTGATCGTCGCATTCACGAACACAAGGTCGGTGACACC
>CAIYWO010000377.1 GCA_903929925.1 uncultured beta proteobacterium
ATGGCCGCAGCGCCATAGGGTGCAAGCTTTGGATTTGCGAGCGCAAGCTTGTCAAATTTTCCTGTTTTCAGAATCTCGCCCTTGTCATCGACAAGATCAACCTTCTTACTCCACAGTACGACTTTTCCCGTTGCATACGTAAAGCAGGTTCCTGGCACAGCAACACCTTCTCGCTCTAATCTTGCGGGCGTCCCGTCATCGGCCGCCAGCAAGACAGCAAAGGGTGCACCGTTTTTGATCTGAGCGTAAAACTGCCCCGTAGCACCAAAAGACAGAATCACCTTATGACCCGTGTCCCGCTCGAAGGCCTGCGCGATGATCTTCATGGGCGCCGTGAAATTAGACGCTACGGCGACGCTCACCTCACCGGCCATCGTCACCATGGGCAAGGTCATTGTTATTACTAGAAGCAATAACCGTTGGAGCACACATCTTGCCATCGGAGGTCGTTCACTATGATCTGAGTGAAGAAAATCTTATCACGCTAGCGTGTTGGGCGTGAGCTAAACCGCGTCATACACAGTACGAGCAGTAAGGCGCATACAGAGCTAAAGACATAAAGCATGCCTGTCCCGCCCAGGCGCATCAAGGCGCCTGAAATAAGCGGGCCCAAGGCAGCACCTACGCTGTACACAATCAAGACCACAGCGGACGCGCCGACCCGCCTATCTTCTTGCACTCGATCATTGGAAAGCCCAGACGCTAAACCATACAGCGTGAATTGAATGACACCTAGGCCAGTTGCGAACAAAAGCATTAACCAATAGGGCCAACTGACCCAACCCCACATCAGCGCAGCAATTCCTGTGAAGATCAAGGCGTTATTGCGCACGAGCTTAGCGCGATCCACGCGATCTGATAGCCAACCCATCGGCCACTGCGCCACCAAGCCTGCAATGACCGTCGTCGCCGTGTAAAACGCAATTTGTCTTGTACTAAACCCTTGGTCTGCCGCATAGACTGCAGCCAATCCATAAAAGGACGCCGAAATATTGCCTGAGAAGAATGCAGTGACTAACGCCATCGGCGCAACTTTAAAAAAATACCTGAGGTCTACAGGCGTCGGTAGCTGCATAACGGGGGGCTTTAACTTCGCGAGCAGAATGGGGAGCAAGCTTAATGCCTGGCAAAGCGCCACAAAAATAAGTATGCGCAAATCAAGCGTTGGGTAAAGCGTAATCGCGAGTTGCCCAAGCGCCGTGCCACTGCTCGACATGACCAAGTAGACGGACATCACTCGACCGCGATGGGTATTCTCGGTTTGAGCGTGCAGCCAGCTTTCGACCACGATGTATTGAATGGACATTGCAATTCCGACGATGAGACGCAGCCCAATCCAAACAGGAAGCGAATCAAATAGGCTTTGAGCAAGTACGGAACAAATCGACACGACTGCAGCGGTGGCACAGGCACGAATATGCCCAACTTGAAGGATCAAGAAGTTACCAACGCGAGCCCCTATGCACAAACCCACGTAGTAAGCCGAAATCAGCGCACCGATCCATAAGGCGCTAACCGACTCGGACGTAAGCTTCAGCGCCACATAGGTATTAAAAAGCCCCGTGCTGACCAACATCAGCAAGGTGGCAACATACAGGGATGGAAAGGAGGCGAAAGTAGAAATCATTTAACGCGACTGACTTTCGCCTCTGGGTGACCGAGAACCACTCACAACTATTGTTGTGGGATCGCTCCGATGCGCACTTTACCTGGCTGATCTATCAGCGCGGCTGCAATCGTGCGACGATGCTCTGCGGCCGTACCCCCACGCAAACTCCAGGAAGCCACACGACGATACCAAAGGTTCAAGTCAAAGTCACGAATGAACCCCATGCCGCCATGAATCTGTTGCGCCGAGCGCACCACCATCATGCATTGCTCGTTGCCGAAAGATTTTGCCTGAGCGACGTTCACGCGATAGGCAAGTTTCTGATCCATACGCCACAAGGCTTCACGAGATAACATGGTTGTGCCGTCGATCGCGTTCACCATGTTCGCACACAGATGCTGGATCGCCTGGAATGCACCAATAGGCTGCCCAAAGGCTTCGCGCTGCTTGGCATGTGTCACAGCCATGTCCAGGGTTCTGCGACCTGCGCCCGCCATCATTGAGGCATAAAGAACTGCCGACAAATCCATGACTTCATGCGCGACCGCATTACCGCTAGTGCTTTGTCCGATCCGTGCAGTCAAAGGCACCCGAACGTTCTCGAATTTGAGGTTTGCCTCACCATCTTTGGCCATGGAGACCAACGCTTCGCTCGACAAGCCTTGCGCGTTGGTTGGCACAAGCACTGCGCCCAGATTGTGTGGCGCTTGCGCTTCACGATACAGCACCAGACAAAGCTGCGAGGCGCGGAAGCTTCCGACAAAGCTCTTCACACCATTCAATACGAGCTCATTGCCTTCAACACGACCGTCCAGAACGATTGAATCGGTGGTCCAGCGTCCATTTTTCTCGGCAACGGCGTGACTGAGAATTAGCTCACCTGCCAGCACACCTTGCAACAACTGTTGCTGCTCTGGGCTGCCATGGCGATCAATGACCATGGCGGGCACCATCGTAGAGTGCAACGGGATCGGCGCGATGTGATAACCGGCTAATTCAAATAGCAGACCCAGGTAGGTGAGAGGCAATGCCTCGCCACCGTTCTTTTCTGACAAACAAAGTTGCAGCCAGCCGTTTTCTGCAAACTTCGTCCAGAGCGCGGGTGAGTATTGCAACGCATCGGTCTCGATCTGGCGCACGAGCGCAGAAGAGCATTCACCCGCCAAAAACTCAGACGCAGCCTCTTTGATCTGTATCTCTTGATCGTCAAGCAAAATATCCATTATCGATTCACCTATTCTTTATTTCGCTGCGCGGGGCAAGCCCAAGCCAATACGGGCAACTTGATCACGCATCACCTGCACGCTGCCATGGTTGATCGTGGATTGATAGGCACCCAAGATGTTGTGTGCAAAGACGCCCTTCTCAATCGCATCGGGCGAACCTTGCATCAGCTGTGCATAGGGTCCCAGGATCTGGCTAATCGCTTCGGTCGTGCGCACACTGTGCTCCGGTGCGAAGACTTTCTCTGCAGAACCTTCGTACGTGAACTTGCCCCCATGCTGCTCAATACTGATGCTGCGCATCGTCATCAGGCGGCAGACTTCTGCTTCCGTCCACATCTCTGCAACCTTGTCACGCACCTGCGTGTCTTCACGTAAAGAATTTTGTAATTCTCCGTCGCCATGCAGCCAGTTCACAATGTCTTCGTCCCGCATCACTGAGATCAAATAGCGCCAGGCACCAACGCGATCCAAGTTCAAGCCGCGACGGGCAACTTCCCAGCCACCACCCTCTTCACCAAGCAGGCAGGAAGCAGGCACCTCGACATCGTCAAAGAACACTTCGTTGGTGCGCTCTTCACCGTAAGTCGTACCAAACGGAGCTGGCGGGTCGTTTTGCACTGTCCATAGTGGTCGTACTGTCATACCTGGCATACCCATGGGTACGAGCAAGATAGACAGGCCACGATGTCTAACCGAATCAGGATCCGTGCGGCACATCAAAAAGATGTGCGTTGCATTCTGTGCATTAGTCGTATAAATCTTTTGCCCGGTAATGATGTACTTATCACCGACGCGCTTTGCCCGGCAACGAATACCGGCCAAGTCGGTGCCGCAGCCTGGTTCGCTATAGCCCTGACAGAAAATAATGTCACGTTTGATCGCACCCGGCACAAACTCTTTCTTTTGTGCTTCAGTACCAAAGGACAGAATCGCGGGCGCCCCGGTACCACCACCAAGCGTGATGCCGGTATAACGGTAAAACTCTTCTTCAATCACAAACTGCGCAGTCCGGTTTCCACCGCCACCACCGAACTCGGTTGGCCAGCTCCAAGCGAACCAACGCTTATCGTTGACCGTATCAAAAAATTTGCGGATTGCTGGACCCCAGCCCTCACCTCGCTTACCGGCCATGTTTTCAGCTCGCACTTCTTCTGTAAAGTGCTCTAACAAAAACGCACGAACTGTTGCACGTAGTTGCTCTTCTTCATCTGTGAACAAGAAATTCATCGAAGACCCTTTCGTAAACGGAAAAAACAGGTTCCAGTGTTGCGGCACAACAGAGGAGATTTAATAAACGATAGGAAAATTGAATCACAAAAATGACCTG
>CAIYWO010000378.1 GCA_903929925.1 uncultured beta proteobacterium
CGAAGCAGAGGTCGAAGCACTGCGCCAGTACATCTGTGAGCATGCTGATATCGTGATTCAAAATTTACGGCCTGGCCATGTTCAAAAGCTCGGGCTTGATGGCGTCACCCTGCTCGCTCGCCAACCTCGCCTGATCTACTGCAATCTTGGCGCTTTCGGAAATACTGGTCCACTCAAGGATCGTCCTGGCTACGATCCGTTGATGCAGGCCTTTGGGGGCATCATGAGCACCACGGGCGAACCAGGCAGACCTGCGGTGCGCGTGGGCGCCTCAATCGTGGATATGGGCACTGGCATGTGGGCCGTGATTGGCGCACTCACCGCGCTGTTAGAACGCCACACGACAGGTCGCGGCAAAGTTGTTGATGTATCACTTTTTGAAACGGCAACAACATGGGTTTCTTTGTTGGCGGCACAGTACTTTGCTAGCGGCAAAGTCATGGCAAAACAAGGCTCCGGTGCCGCAGGAATTGTCCCGTACAAAAGCTATCTGACCAGTGACGGTGAGCTCGTGATTGCAGCCGGCAGCGACGCTCTATTTAAAGCGCTCGCCAAAACTGTGGGGCACCCGGAGTGGAGCGATGATCCGCGCTTTATCGATAACCCCAAACGCGTCGAAAACGAAGTTCTGTTGTACGGCATGCTTGATGCGCTGATTGTCGCTAAGCCAACTGCACACTGGATTGCGGAGCTAGAAAAAGCTGGAGTCCCTTGCGCACCCGTTAACAATATCGCTCAAATGGCTGCCCATCCACAAACTGAGGCGCTCGGTTTGATTCAGGATGTGCCTGGTTCAGGGATGCGCTTCATCGGACTACCGATTAGTTTTGATGGTGTGCGACCACACCCAAGCGCGCCACCTCCCAAACTTGGCGAACACTCAGATTTGATTAATCAAAGGAATAAGAAATGACCGCTTTCCCCGCTTACGAAACAATCGCCACTGAAATGGTGGGTGCGCACGTCCTGAAGGTGACGCTTAATCGGCCTCAGGTCGGCAATGCCATCAACACACAATCTGGTCACGACCTGCTCGATCTCTGGAACCGCCTAACCGCAGACGCAGGCGACATTCGCTGCATCGTCTTGACGGGTGCCGGAGAGAAAATATTCTGTGCTGGCGGCGATCTCAAAGAACGTAACGGCATGACCAAGAAGCAATGGACCCTGCAACACGAGCTCTTCGAACGCATGTACTGGACCTTAGTTGACTTGCCCATCCCTGTCATCGCGGCGGTTAATGGGCACGCCTACGCTGGTGGACTCGAGATGGCGTTGTCCTGCGACTTCATCTACGCCAGCAACGCTGCACGCTTCGCCTTGACCGAAGTGACCTTAGGCATCATGCCTGGTGCTGGTGGCACGCAAAACCTACCTCGCGCCATTGGCGAGCGACGCGCCAAAGAAATTCTCATGACCGGCAAACCGTTCAGCGCACAACAAGCAAGCGAATACGGCCTGATTAACGCCATTCTCGAACCGTCAGAAGTTCTCGCCAAGGCATTGGAAACGGCAGACGTCATTGCCTCCAATGCCCCACTCTCTGTGCGGCAAATTAAGAAGTCTGTGCGTTATGGCGGTCAAATGGAGTTGCGCACAGCGTTCCGCTTTGAAATTGAAGCGTACAACCATCTTATTGACACCGAAGATCGCATGGAAGGCGTCAAAGCCTTTAACGAAAAACGAAAAGCTAACTTTAAAGGCTGTTAATCATGAGTCAACCCGTTCAAAACATCAGCATCTCAACTGGCGAAGACTATCCAGAGATTCGCGAAGGTGTAAAACGCGTTTGTGCAGATTTTCCTGGTTCTTACTGGCGCGGGCTAGAAGAGACTCTCGCCTACCCCACTGAGTTTGTGCAAGCCCTGACGGCCTCAGGCTACCTCGGTGCCTTGATCCCTGAAGAGTACGGGGGCAGCGGCATGCCTTTGCGCGCCGCGATGGTGATCCTTGAAACCATCCACGCTTCAGGCTGCAACGCAGGTGCGTGTCATGCACAAATGTACACGATGGGCACGGTTCTGCGTCATGGCAGCGAAGCGCAGAAGAAAAAATACCTACCTGACATCGCGAGCGGCAAACTTCGTCTTCAAGCCTTTGGCGTCACAGAACCCACCACCGGAACAGACACGACAAAACTGAAAACACGTGCTGAACGTCAAGGCGATCATTACGTCATCAACGGTCAAAAAGTTTGGACGTCGCGCGCCCTACACTCCGACCTGATGCTATTACTCGCACGGACCACACCGCTTGATCAGATCAAAAAGAAGAGCGATGGACTCTCGGTATTTTTGCTCGACATCCGTGATGGTCTGGGCAAAGGTCTGGACATTCGTCCGCTCAAGGCAATGGTGAACCACCACGCGACTGAGGTCTTTTTTGATAATCTCAAGATTCCTGCGGACTGTCTGATTGGTGAAGAAGGCAAAGGCTTCAAATACATTCTGGACGGCATGAATGCGGAGCGTATCCTCGTGTCGGCGGAAGCAATTGGCGACGCACGTTGGTTTACTCAGACTGCAGTGAACTATGTCAACGAACGCCGCGTGTTTGATCGCCCCATTGGCCAGAACCAAGCGGTCCAGTTCCCGATTGCACGCGCCCACGCTGAGACCGATGCAGCCGACTTGGTGCTACGTCGTGCTGCGGCGCTCTTCGATGCAGGGCTGCCCTGCGGTGATGATGCCAACATGGGTAAGTTACTTGCCTCGGAAGCGACCTGGCATGCAGCAGAGGCTTGTCTGCAGTGCCACGGCGGATTTGGCTACGCCAAAGAGTATGACGTTGAAAGAAAGTGGCGCGAGACACGCTTGTTTCAAATCGCACCGATTTCAACAAACTTAGTTCTTTCTTATATCGGCGAACATATGCTTGGCATGCCACGTTCGTTCTAACAATAAATAAAGCCATACCGGAGACATCACTATGACAGGTCTAACCAAAGCACTCGCCGCCTTCGTTGCCAAGCCAAGTTTTGGCACTGATGAACAGTCTGCACTCGAGGTGGCAAAAACGGGCTTTATCGATACGATTGCAACAATGATGGCGGGTAATGCAGAGCCAGTCGTCAATATCGTACGCAAGTATTTTGCCGATGCCA
>CAIYWO010000379.1 GCA_903929925.1 uncultured beta proteobacterium
GCGTCAGCGCGAGGCGCCGCTCCCTGCTCCTGGCATTGGGCGGGGTCATCGGCATCAATTACCCGAATGCCATGCACCTGGTTAAGCCAGACGGGATCAGCGGGCAACAACCCGCGCAAGATCTGTCTATTTTTGTGTACAACCTCTGGCACATCCCCTGCACCCAAACCTAGATTGAAGTTGTCATACGGCGCCCGACCCACCCCACCTGCCCTTGTTGTGCAAAACATTTGCACCCCTGTCCACGGGGTGCGTGGCAAAACAAGCTGCAAATCGGGGGCTACTTTTATTTCCACTGGATCCCCTCTAGCACCTTAGCCATATCCTCTGGAACGGGCGCAACAAAAGACACCTCAGTGTCTGTACTCGGATCATCAAAACGCAAGCGATACGCGTGCAGCATTTGCCGGTGTGCGTCACCAAGCACCCGACCGCCATATTGGGTATCCCCGAGTAAAGGATGCCCAAGGCTCGCCAAGTGGACTCGAATCTGGTGCGTGCGCCCGGTCTCCAGGCGGCAACTCACCTCTGAAATATTGGAGTCCATATACTCGCCACCGCGTAACAAGCTGTAGTGGGTAATGGCCGCTTTGGGGGCATTGGGTCGTTCGACCGACATGCGCACTGGCACACGCGGATCCCGTCCGATAGGCCGATCCACGGTCCCGGCGCTCAACATGCGGCCGTGGGCCAAGGCCAAATATTCTCTGCCCATGGTACGAGCCTGTAATTGCCGTACCAAGTGTGTCTGAGCTACCTCATTGCGGGCGATGACGAGTAAACCAGAGGTATCCTTATCCAGTCGGTGCACGATGCCGGCACGGGCCACATGCGCCAGTTCTGGGTAGCGGTAGAGCAAGCCATTGAGCAGCGTCCCACCCCAGTTACCAGCACCTGGATGGGTCACTAGGCCGACCGGCTTGTTCACGACCACCCAGTCGGCGCTCTCCCCCACAATCTCAAAATCGATCTTCTCGGGCGTAAAGGCTTGATCCTCTGGGGACTCCTGCTCATAGACCGTAATTAAGTCGTCCTCATGCAGGGTCTGACGAATCTTGGCTGGCTTGCCATTGACCAGCACATGGCCGCGCTCAATCCAGGTTTGCAACCGACTGCGGGAATGGCGCGGAACAAGCTGCGCCAGCACCTTATCTAGCCGCTCCAGCGCTTGGTTATCAGTGACCCGGAATAACTGCGGTTCGTCATCAGGCAGACCATCATCAGAAATAGGCGTATCAGGCATTGGGACTCGTCTTATAATCAGCAGAGAATGCTAACACCAAGGATCATTTTGTGATGGGTCTGCCCACTTTTTCTTTGCTCTGGACCTCCCGGGCCACCACCTTACTCAGCCGCTTGTTGCTGGTATTCGCTGTGGCTGCGCTCACCGGCTGCGGCTCGACTCAGCCTGAATATGACCCCACTGCCAACTGGAACGCCGAACGCCTATTCCAGGATGGCAAAACCGAAATGAACAGCGCCAACTGGCGGATAGCCAAAGAACGCTTTTTGGCGATTGAATCACGCTTTCCTTTTGGTGTTTACGCGCAACAGGCGCTTATTAACCTGGCTTACTGTTACTGGAAAGACAAAGAGCCCGAACTTGCGCTGGCAACCCTTGGCAGATTCCAGCAACAATATCCAGGTAGTCCAGTAACGGACTATGCGTTGTATCTCAAGGGTATGGTTAACTTCACACCTCCGAGTGCCGTCTTCTCCTCAGTTACCGGTCAGAAACCCGGTGAACGCGACCCGCGCGCATTGCGTCAATCGTACGCTGCGTTCAACGAACTCATCACCCTCTTCCCCGACAGCCGCTACACGCCTGATGCACGCAAGCGTATGGCGTGGCTCGTTGGCACGATGGCAGAAAACGAAGCTGCTGTCGCACGCTACTACTACGAACGTTACGCTTATGTTGCTGCGATCAACCGGGCACAAACCGTTATCACAGACTTTCAAGGCGTCCCCTCAGCCGAGGTCGCACTCTACGTGATGATGAAGTCCTACGAGAAGCTAGGCATGAAAGATATGCGTGACGACACTGAGCGTGTGTTGTTAAAAAACTTCCCGAAGACAAAGTTGATCAGCGAAGGCTTTCCAGATCGCTACAGCGTCTGGAACCCCCTACGCCTGTTTTAAGGTCAAAAACTCGACAGCTTCCTCAAGCACGCGGGTCCGCGCAAAAGGCGGCAACCCGCGCCAGAGTTGCTTGCCATAGGGCTTGTCAACGAGACGCGTGTCTCCGACCATCAAGACCCCCCAGTCTGTCTCACTGCGAATTAAACGTCCAGCACCTTGTTTAAGCGCAATAGCCGCTTCAGGCAGTTGGTATTCCATAAAAGGATTGCCCCCACGGCTGCGACATGCCCGTAAGCGTGCCTCAAGCACCGGGTCATCAGGGGGCGCAAACGGAAGCTTATCGATGGCGACCAGCGTGAGACGATCGCCCGCCACATCGATGCCTTCCCAAAAACTTGCACTACCTACCAACACAGCGTGGTCAAGTGTGCGAAATCGCTCTAGTAAATCGCGTCGCGTGCCATTACCCTGGCGCATGATGGGCCAAGATAAGCCCACGCGATCATAGGCATCGGCCAGTAGAGCTGCGACACGCTCGACTGCACGCAAAGTTGTACACAGGACTAACGCACCACCTTGGCTCGCCTGAATCAGCGGCATCAGTTGTTCAACAAAGGCTGGCAAGAACTCTGACGACTGAGGTGCCGGCAGGCTTTGCGGCACAAACAACATGGCCTGCTTGGCATAATCAAAGGGAGACTCCATTCGCACCGTCTCGGCATTCTGCAAACCGAGCCGCTCAGTGAAATGAGAAAAATCACCATGCACCGACAGCGTCGCCGAAGTAAAAATCCAGGCCTGTCCACCTTGTCGATAGCGAGAAAAGGCCTCCGCGACAGACAAAGGCGCTGCGTGCAGTCGTACATGATGCAACCCCAACTCAACCCAGCGAACGATTTGATGCAAATCTTGCGCGTCAGAGCGCACGCCTCTGGCTGGTTGTCCCCACTCAGCCAGACGCTCAGCCAACTCACGTGCCGTACGCGCTGCGGTGGCAAGATCGGGATGCTTCTCTTCAACACTTGAAAGCAACTGACCCACCGCATCAAGCGCAGTCTGCAACGCGTCTCGGGCAATATCAAATGCTGCAGGCTCTGGAAACGCCTCGAACGTCACGCGGCGAGAAGGCATGTTCTCAAGCGCTGCACAACTCAAACGTAACTCGCGCGTAGCTTGCTCAAGCGCACGCGCTTGCTCAGACCAGTTCGTGAGCTCACGTGCGTGAGCCAAGCCTGCGGTCTCAAGCAAGCGCCCCAAATCCAACAATTGATGGGTCGATACACTCGA
>CAIYWO010000380.1 GCA_903929925.1 uncultured beta proteobacterium
CCAAGCAAGTGCGCGCCAATCTTTAAGATTTGTGGTATTAATTTTTTACATGCCTGTGAAACGGCTCCGCCTGACATCACCAGAGAGCGTGACGCATACGTGCCGCTTGAGTAAGGCGTCTGTGCCGTATCACCGTGAATGACGCGGGTACGTGATATGTCGACGCCTAACACTTCATTTGCGATCTGCGCCAATGTCGTCTCCATGCCCTGGCCATGAGAATGTACGCCGACGCGGATATCAAGACCGCCATCAGGCGTCATGCGAACCATTGCCTGATCAAAGCCCGGAACAATTGGCATACCCCAGGCTGCAAAAACCGACGTGCCATGCGCAGACTGTTCGGTATAGGTTGCAATACCAAAGCCGATCAGACGTCCATCAGACTCTCCAACATCTTGACGCGATCTGACTGCTTTTAAATCAATCATTTCTAAAGCACGCCGCACACTTGCTGGGTAATCACCACTATCAAAATACTTATTCGCTACGTTCAAGTACGGCATCTGCTCTGGCTGCACGAGATTCTCTACACGAATCTCCCAAGGTTCGCGGCCCACTTCCTGAGCAATCGCGTTGAGAGTGAGTTCCATCGCAAAACACACGCCCGTGCGCGCAACGCCGCGATAGGGAACAAAGCCCGGCTTGTTGGTGGCGACGCAACGGGTCACACAGCGATACCCGTCAAACGCATACGGACCAGGCAGATTACCGACCGCCTGCCCAGGCTCAATTCCGATCGTAAAAGGCCAAACGGAGTAGGCACCACCATCGATCGTAATCTTTGCATCTAGCGCTAACAAACGACCACGCTTGTCGGCGTACGCAGTCATCTCATAATAATGCTCGCGGGTGTTGGCTCCCGCGGTTAAATGTTCACGGCGATCTTCGATATAGCGAAACGGCTTGCGATAGGTTTTAGCCAGCCAGGCGACACAAAGTTCTTCTGGCTGCAAAATACATTTGTACCCGAAAGCGCCTCCAACGTCTGGCGATATGACGCGCAACTGACCTTGATCCAACTGAAGGTATTGCGCAAGTGCGGTACGAATTAAATGCGGCACCTGGGTTGCGCTCACCACAACCAATTGATTTGCAGGATGATCCCAGTAGGCCAATACTGCCTTCCCTTCTAGGGGAACCTGACACTGCCGAGCCAAGCTCATCTTGCGATGCACCACGACATCTGCTTTGGCACTTAACTCATCAAAACGTTTGTCTGCAGAGAGCGTGACAAACACATTATCTTTCCAACCCTCGTGCATCAAATCTGAACTTGCTTGCGTCGAGGTACCAATATCGGAATAAACCGGAAGCTCTTGATAGTCAATTTCAACAGTTTCGAGCAAGTCCTCTGCCTCTGCACGCGTAGGAGCATAGGACATCAGAACGGCCTCGCCGACAAAACGAACCTTGCCACTCGCGAGAGGCGATTGCACAGAAGACTGGTACGTAGGGAGTGACGAATCGGCTGCGATATCAAGCGCACCGACCAAATCACGACGTTCAAATACTTGTCCCACCAGCTCAGTGGGTATCCGCACACCTGTAATACGTGCATGGGCCAGGGGGCTTCGCGTGAAGGCAACTTCACTTAACCCGGGCATTGTCATATCTGCGACAAAGTTTCCCTTGCCGTGAAGATGTCGGACATCTTCTTTGCGCTGCACCCTAGCCCCTATCCCCTGGGGCTTGATCTGCTTCACATCACCTGGATGACCCATGCATTTTTCTCACATCAAACGAATGGATTAACGACGTCCAACTGCGGCGTACGTGTAATTATCCAAAGAAGCTTCAGACAAACGGAACCAGCTGGCCTCGCTTTGTTGGAACGCCTGCCATTGCGGGAAAATTTTCGCAAAATCAGGATTCTTTGCTGACAGCTCAGTCCACAACTCTTGCGATGCCTTATAGGTTGCATCCAATACGTCGCGAGGGAACAAGCTAACTTTTGCACCACCGCCAATCAGCTTACGCAAAGCGTCTGGGTTCTTGGCATCATAGTTCGCAAGCATCTTAAGAGTCTGCTCATTACAGGCGACTTCAAAGGCAGCTTGATATGCAGGTGGCAAGGCAGCGAAGGCTTTGTCATTGACCATTGTCGTAATCGAGGCACTTCCTTCGAACCAGCCAGGCGCATAGTAGAAAGGAGCAACCTTATTCAAACCCAACTTCAAGTCGTCATAAGGACCGATCCACTCCGCTGCGTCAATCGTACCCTTCTCCAGCGCTGAGTAAATATCACTTGCTGGAATTTGCTGAGGGACTGAGCCGAGCTTTGACAGCACCATGCCACCGATACCGCCGATTCGAATCTTCAAGCCTTTGAGGTCTTCAACGGACTTAATTTCTTTACGATACCAACCACCCATTTGCACGCCAACGTTCCCGCTCGTGAAATTGATGATGTTGAATTTTTTGTACACCTCACGCACCAGCTCAAGACCACCGCCGTACATCAGCCAAGCATTATGCTGACGAGCATTCAGGCCATAGCTCAACCCAGTGTCAAATGCGAGTGCGTTATTCTTACCCAAAAAATAAGTGCTTAACGTATGGTTACACTCAACCGTTCCGTTACTCACAGCATCCATCGTTTGCGCAGGGGGGAGAATCTCACCACCAGCAAACACACGGATTTCGAATTTTCCGTCGGTGATCTGGCCAACACGCTTAGCAAGCTCTTCAGCCGAACCAAAAATGGTGTCAAGACCTTTTGGCCAACTTGTAGCCATCCGCCATTTGACCGTGGGTGTACCTTGCGCAAATGCGGGAGCGCCTAGGGTGGCAAGACCGGCACCAGCAGCGGTAGCGGTTTTAGTGAGAAAGCGACGACGTTGCATACGAATCTCCTGACGATAAAAGGTAAGTTAAGTGAGCATACTGATAGGTCTAACAAAGATCAACAACTCTAACTTTGTGGAAGTTAAGGCTTCAAACCGTAACCCCCGCCTCCGGGCAAGGCGAGTTCAAGGGTATCCCCTTCAACCATATCGACTACACCCTTAGGATTCTGCACCGGCTGTCCATTCAGAAGCACATGCCCCGTCCGACCAGCCAAACCGCCCTCGATACCCTTCGCAGGGATTCGCGTGCGTTCCGTTAATAACGACACTCTGAGCCTGCCAGGCCAACGAGACTGAAACGAAACCTTCTGTCCCATGCCACCGGTATGAGCCCCCTCACCGCCAGAACCGTCAATCAAGCTCTTACTGCGAAAGAGTACGGGCGAAAGCATCTCGGCAACCTCAACCGGCGTGTTGGAAATGTTGGCAGGAAAGCCAGCAGCCGGCGGACCATCACGATCACGCATTGCCCCCATCCCACCGTTAAAAAACAAGATGCTAGAAAAAGACGTGCCACGAACGGTGTCAACACCCCGCATTAAGACAGACCAAAGGGGTGTGCCGCTGTCCGCTTGAACCTTATCAGGCATGACCGAGGACAGTGCATCAAACACGGCTGCTTGCAATTGATGTCCAATCAAATGCCGCGCACCCACTGCAGCGGGTGGCTTGGCGTTCACAATCGTACCCTCGGGTGCGATTACTTTGAACAGCCTCGTAAAGCCATCATTATTCGGGATGCCGGGTGAAAGCAAACACTTAAAGGGGTAGATCGTATAGGCATAGGTGTGGTTAAAGGTCTCGTTGATACCAAACCGTACCTGCCCAGTACTCCCGCTGTAATCCACCGTGACGCCATCCGCGGTGACCGTCAAGGTTGCCTCAATGCGCACTGTTTCATCCCAGCCATCAGATTCAACGGCGCCACGATAAACACCTGGCGGGATTTTGCGTAACTCGCGCAGCGCCGCATCCTCTGATGCTTTAAAGATCGCGCCTGCAATTTCTCGGATGTCGGCAATCCCGTACTCTTCAAGTAGCTCGATCAAGCGGCGCTCAGCAACGCGTAAGGCACCCACTTGCGCTTCGATGTCGCCGCGAACTTGCTGAGGCAGTCGAACATTCGCCTCGAGCATTTGCATCACCCAGGGATTGAACTTTCCCTCCTCTGCAAGCTTGACGACTGGAAACCGAATGCCCTCCTCATAGACCTCACCTGCATCTGCGGACCACTGTCGTCCACCGATATCAGAGAGATGTGCAACCGCCATCGCATACGCGACTAAGTGGCCTTTAAAAAAGATAGGCGCCACCATCGTCGCATCAGGCAAATGCCCTGTACCGATCCAAGGGTCGTTGGTGAAGAGAATATCCCCAGGCTTTAATTGATCCTGTGGCATGACATTCAGGATACCCTTGAGTGATAAAGGAGCCGTCCCGATAAAGCCAGGGATGCTCAGCGAGGATTGCGCAACGAGACGCGCTTCGGTGTCGAGCAAGACGCACGCAAAATCATTCGATTCTCTTACCACTGTAGAAAAAGAGGTTCGCTTAAGCGTTGCACCGGCCTCGTCTGTAATCGCAATCAGACGATTCCAATAAATTTCTAAATCGATGGGACTCATAGCAGTCTGATTTGTCTTTGTCATGCGGAATGCCCTTGTTTCGCGCCCAGCGTAATCCGCAAGTTCGCGTGTTCATCCAATCTGAAACGATCGCCGGGACCAATCACCACCGTGGAGCCCGGTTGTTCGATCAAGGCAGGCCCAGCGTAATCCTGACCAAAGCGCAATGCACCACCAGCCATCACCGGCGTATCGACATATACACCCTGATCTGGGAAAAACGCCGAGCGCATCCGAGGCTCAGCTGAGGCGTCATTCAATCCACCGAGCGAGCCGTCACCCACAACTGTCTCAGGCGCCGGCGCAGAGCCCTCAACGCGCCAGTTCACCGCTTCAACACGCTGCGCTGTCAGCTGACCACCAAAACGTTGCGCATACGCTTTGGCAAAGGCTGCCTCAATATCGGCTTGCTTTGCCACTGAGATTGCGGCTGGCAACTCAGTTTCAACTTCGAAACCCTGGCCCACATAGCGCATATCCGCGCTGCGCCGAAAATGTATATCCTTGCTCGCCACACCTGCAGTCGCAAGCTCTTGGCGCAGCGTTTCCTCCATGCCCTGAAGCAGCGCTTCAGTCGCCGCCCAGTCCATGTCTGCCAACCGTACAAACTTTGTACGAACAAGATCCATTTTCATTGGGGCAACAAGCAATCCGAACGCAGAGAAGACGCCAGCATTGGCCGGCACTAAAACCTCTTGACAACCACTGCGACGGGCAACTTCGCGCGCGTGGATTGGCCCAGCGCCTCCAAACGCTAGCAGGGTGTAGCGTCGGATGTCGCGACCGTTCTCAACGGCGTGAATTTTTGCGGCAACTGCCATGTGTTCACAAACGATGCGGTGGATGCCATTTGCAGCCTCGATCACAGAAATTCCTAATGGATCCGCCACATGTTTTTTTATTGCCTGCTCAGCAAGCTCTAGGCGTAAGCGGACAGCGCCGCTTAACGTTCCTTGAGGATCTAGATAACCCAGCACCAACGCAGCATCAGTTACTGTCGGCCGTTCGCCCCCAAGACCATAACAAGCAGGACCGGGACTAGATCCTGCGCTATGAGGGCCGACCTTCAATAATCCGGTCGTATCCACATGCGCAATACTGCCACCCCCCGCACCAATTTCAATCAAATCAACCGTCGGCAAACGCACGGGCAACCCACTGCCCTTTTTAAAGCGCTCTTGCCGTGCAGCCTCAAACTCTGTCGTGATGGACGGGCGACCATTCGAAATCAGGCACGCCTTAGCGGTCGTCCCGCCCATATCAAACGCCATCACATCCGCGGTCTTAGCCAGCCTCGCTGCATAGGCAGCCCCGAGCGCCCCCGCGGCTGGTCCGGACTCCAACATACGGATAGGCATACGCTCGCCCAATTGCCGAGAAATGACGCCCCCGTTGGACTGCATGATGTGCAAGGTCGCGTTCAAGCCCGCTTGACGCAGACCGTCTTCAATGGCGCTGAGGTAGTGTCCCACCATCGGCATCACACAGGCATTCAACACGGTTGCAACCGAACGCTCGTATTCGCGCATCTCGCCCAACACTTCGCTCGAAAGCGATACACACAAGTCAGGGGCAACACGCTGTATGACCGCTTTGATACGCTGCTCATGCGAAGGATTGCTGTAGCTGTGAAGCAAACATACTGCGATCGCCCGCACGCCTGCCTCTTTAAGCTGATGCACGACGCGTTCAACATCCGCGTCATCTAACGGCTGTACAACGGCTCCTGTGGCATCGACACGCTCCTGCACCTCCATACGCAAGTGACGGGGAATAATTGCGTCAGGACCTGGCGCAGTTAAGTCATAGAGGTCATAGCGCAGTTCACGTGCGATTTCCAATACATCGCGAAAACCAGCCGTCGTAATTAATCCAGTGACCGCACCTTTGCGTTCGATCACTAGGTTTGTCACGGCTGTTGTGGCACCCACCACCACATCGGTCACTTGCGACAGAGTCAGACCATGCTCTTTGAGCATCACCAACAGTCCGGTACGGATAGGCAGCACAACGTCGTCAACGCCCGTTAATACTTTCGCTGTCAAGACACTACCATCGGAACCGAGAAGAACCAGGTCAGTAAAGGTACCCCCGATATCGAAAGCGAAGCGGTACTGCAAGGGAGTTTTTCCAGCTGCCATCAATTACCCCTTCACCTTGGATAGCTTGATGCCTCGCTCAAACCCCTTCTCGAACTTCTTGTTCTCAAACACGTCCGGCTTGATTTGGAAGAACTCTTTGAGGGCTCGCTGCTCCTCGGTTGTCGTGTGCATGGTTGTCGCATCAAACGGACAGGTTTGGGTACACATTTCGCAACCAATGCAATTTGCATGAATCGACTCTACGCTACCATCGCCTTGTGCCAAGGCATCATAGAAACAAGTCTGAATACAAATCGTACAGCTCGGATTCTTACAGGCCTCGCTCGCGATCTCGCTATGCATGCGTGGCTTACGGAACTGTTCACCATAATCTTTTACCGCTTGGCGTGACGCAATGCCTGTCATGGAAGCGATGTCAGGATAGCCGTGGGTGTCCATAAACGTATCGAGCCCGTTAATCATATTGGGCAAATACTTGATCCCTTTGAGCATCAGTACGGAGCCGACCTGTACCAAAGGTGCGCCAGTCATGATGAACTCGACGATGTCGCGGTGATCGTAAATACCGTTAGACCCTGTGATCGGCATACCAAGTTCGGTATAGATGCGATTAACCCAACGCAACGAGAGCGCCTTCGCCCACACACCACCAATCCCTGCTGGGCCGCCAAGGCGGGGCAAGCCCGTCTCGATATCAACGGAGAAACCTGTGTAGCGATTGGTTGCCGTGACTGCAGATGCGCCAGCCTCTTTGACTGCGCGCGCGACATCCAACACCCTAGACTGGTCCGGCGTGAGTTTGATCACAACCGGGATCTTGACCGCCTCACAAACGCGTGCTGTGACCTCGGCCGCAATGTCGGGCTCTTGTCCAATCATCGAGCCACCATGTACGCCGGGCATCATGGCTGGATGAGGACAGCCAAAGTTCAACTCCACCATGGGAAGCCCACAGTCTTCAATCGTGCGACAAATATCGATCCAGCTCTGCATCGTCTTGCCGCCAGCGCTACCGATGAGATGAGATCCTTGATCCTGCGCGTACTTATTCAACTCTTTGAGATGTGGGATCCATTCGCGCAGAGGCGTACTCGAATACCCGGAACGACTATAAAAAACAAAGTTTTTATTGACCTTGCCTTTAATAGGCTCGTTCTTTTCATTCAAGATCGCATACTTTGAGTTCTGCGTCAGTCGCGCCATGTCCTCAATGTCGGTCAGGGTCTTGATGATCATGCCGCCCGCTCCCGCGTCGACACACTCACGAATCACCTCTGGGCTATTGGTGGTCTCAATCGAGGCAATGACGACCGGATTCTTAAATTTGATTCCACAAAAATCTAACGACAGATCAGCCATGCTTTTTCTCCAAATCGAATAATTTCAAATCACACAGAATTTTGTTTACGCTTACGACGCGCGTCTAGCGCGTTCCCGCCCGGACGCAGAGCGGTACGACCACTTTCATTATTTGCTTCAACCAATCTCGCTAACAAGTCGAGAAAAATACGCCGCTCTGCAGGCGCGAGCGGCTCTAATAGCTGTTGCTGCGACAACTGCATATCCTGTTGATAGCGCTGCACGAATTTTTTCCCTGTAGGCGTTGTGAGGCAGAGCTTGCGGCGACGATTCAACGGATCAACCACCCGTGAGACCAGACCACGGTCTTCGAGTCGCTTCAAAATTTCTGCGACGTTGGCAGGGTCGAGGCCCATCTCTTCACCAATCGTCGCCTGATCAATACCGGGTCGCATCATCAACACACTTAACAGCCCAAATTGAATAGGCGTCACTTGCCCGTCTGCGACCTGCTCGATAAACATTGCGACATGAATTTGATGCAGGCGCCGGATCAAGTAGCCGGGCCGATCCCAGATCGTGTGCGGAGGACTGCTCGCTGGCTTTCCAAAGTCGGCAGTGGGTACGACGACCAAGGCCGCCCTACCCTTACCTTCGACAGTTCCCGAGCTCTTTGCCACGCGACGTCTCACTCAATCGTTTGTATACGAACAGTTCGTATACTGATGATTGATTGTCAATCCAGCCCGATAGGCCTGTCAAGACAAATATTGCCGGAATCTTAAGGACGAACCCCCGGGGTTTCCATTAGCATGCCGCGGGCACGCCACATCAGAAACAGCTCGAGCTCAACGAGCTCTTTGGAACCAAGCGCGAAGGGCTCGGCCCTGACGCCGGTCATGCAGTTACGCAAGCGCCGCTGTAACGACCCGACAGACTGCCACTCCAACCGGTAGAGAGGGTATGCCGTGGGATGTCCCTGAGGGATAGGGTTTCCCCCTAGCTTTTGCCCAGAGCGTTCTGCGTGGCATTGGGCGCAAGAGAGATTGAGCTGCCCTAGCCGCTCATAGAAAAGTGTCCTACCCGCCTCGAGCGCAACCGCATTGAGGGCAGTCTTCTCAACGGTGATTGACAGACCCTTTGATTGCAGCCCGATATAGGATGTCAACGCTAGCAGGGGTTTGCTTTCGTGCGCGTACGGCTCGCCCTCTTGACGCGCCTGACGACACACATTGACCTGGTCCGATAGGTTTAATAGTTTGGAGCCTACAAACTTAGGGAAGCTAGCCGCTACCCCCTTCATCGAGCTCGCATCATCGCCGTGACACTTGGCACAAGCAACCTGACGCTTACCAGAAGGTGTCTGCCAAAGAGACTCGCCATCCAGCACCCAAAACGTCGCCGGATTTTGTGACGGATCATCTTGCATCACACGGTTTTCCGGGGACATCAGTGCATAACTTGACTGACGTGCAGAGCCCGTTGGGTCTGCGTAGGCAGAGGTAGTAATCAGCAATGCCAACCAAAAACAACGGACGAGGTTGCGCATCAGCACCAACAACTCACGACACTGTTAACTGGCTGGTGACGCTCGAGGCGTAGCCGTTATCACCTATCCACTTAAACTCCAGCGATCCCGTTTCGGTTGCAACCGTAAAAAAGTTAATGACAGGATTCGCCCCAACGCTGGGATGCAACTCGGCACGCAACACTTCCTGCCCATTGTATGTACAGACAAACTCACGAATAATGTCGCGCGGGATGCGCTCGCCCTGCTGCGTATGTCGAAAGCCAGATTCCATGTCGTGCTGAACGATCACTCTAATGGCGATGACCTCGCCCTTGGTAGCGGCCTTTGGCATCGTGACCAGCGTGCGGGAAGTCTTACTCATACGACCTCCGTACAGGCAGCTAAGGTCACCAAGGTTTCAGCATACCCACGCCAAAACGATCCATCGCTCATCTGCGCGATCGCCCAGACGCGCTGAGAGTTCGCTAAGCGAATACGGGTTCCGATTTCTGCTCGGCCTGCGCGCGGGCCAAAAAAGAAACTCACAACGTTTGGCAACGGATTGCCTTCGGCAATCAAGTGCACCGCCTTCACATGATCCGCCTGCGTCATCGGACTTTCGACCGAGACTTTGATCGTCACAAGATTGCCATTCTCAACCAGCGCAGGTAACTCAAGCGTAACCTTGCCCGCGCGCGGCGTGGCAGAACCCATGATCGCCTTCATGGCGGCCAGCGCCTCATTCTCCGTCGCATGCGAAGCAAAAAAGGACGCCAACCCTACAGCGCCCATCGCCATCACAAAGGTTCTTCGATTAGTTGTCACTGTTTCAAACTCACTAAAAACGCTACGACGTCCTCAATCTCTTGGCCGGTCAATATTGTTTTGCCGGCATAGCCTGAGGCAACGCGATTTAATCCTGCATGACTGTAGTACGTCGGCATGATCGTTTCGGGATTAAAGACGCTGGCATTGACGATGCGGGCTCTCAACTGGCTTGCTGTCAGTCTCTGCGCACTCACCCCAAGATCAGGGGCCATATTCCCTTGAAATCGCTCTTCTGGAAAAGGACCGCTATGGCAAAGAATACACAAGCCACTTTGCCGACTCAGAACGATGACTCTACCTCGCCTTGGATCCCCCGGCTGACTCACCAAGGGTTCAGTCATTTCTAACGCTGCACTACCTTGCGCAACACTCGTGGTGGCTGTTGCAAGCGACAACATCGTCGCAAGCAACGCCCCACCAACGAGCCTTAAGGTCATACCAAGACGAAGCCACTCTTCTTGAGCGGCACATCACGCAAACGCTTTCCTGTCGCGCGATAAATCGCGTTCAGCACCGCAGGTGCTGCAACGCAAATCGTCGGCTCACCGATACCACCCCAAGCCTTACCGCCACCTTGAATGATGATGGTCTCGACTTTAGGCATCTGTGCCAAGCGAATCGATCCGAACGTGTCAAAGTTCTTTTGCTCGACGCGACCATCTTTAATGGTGCACTCTTCTTCGAACAAAGCAGACAGACCATACACGAACGAACCCGATACTTGGCGTTCGATCTGCGCAGGGTTGACGGCGTAGCCGCAATCTGTCGCAGCAACGATGCGATGGATCTTCACTTTGTTGCCGTCTGTCACAGATAGTTCTGCGGCGGCAGCAACATAGCTACCAAAGGCAGTCATTTGCGCGACACCGCGGAACACACCCTTTGGAGCCGGTTTAGTCCAGCCAATCCCATCAGCCACTGCATTGAGCACTGCCAGGTTACGCGGGAACTTACCCATGAACTTGCGACGGAACTCAACCGCATCCACACCCGCTGACTCTGCCAACTCATCCATGAAACATTCGATAAAGATTGCGTTTTGGTTGACGTTCACACCACGCCAGAAGCCTGGAGGCACGTGCGTGTTACGCATAGCGTGGTCCATCAACTGGTTAGGGAATTCGTAACCGAAACCATGCTCGCCACCATCAAATACGCCCTGGAACACCAGCGGGTCGCGGCCCTTTTGCTGCGCCACCACTGCGGGACGTACGGCTGCCAGAATCGACTGACCCGACAAGCGCATATGCACGCCTGTCAAATTCTTGTTGGCATCAAAGGAACCCGTGAGCTTACACATCATGACGGGGTGATAACGACCCTGGGTCATGTCTTCTTCACGCGTCCAGATCAGTTTGATCGGTGTGCCAGGCATTTGCTTGGCGATATTGACCGCCTGCGTGGTGTAGTCCTGGAAAGCACCGCGGCGTCCAAAGCCACCACCCAAATTAATCTTGTAGACCTCACACTTATCGCCAGGCAAACCGGAGGCAGCGATCACCGCAGCCAACGAGGCCTCACCATCCTGTGTAGGCACCCACGCTTCACAACGCTCTGGCGTCCACTTCGCCGTTGCATTCATCGGCTCCATCGGCGCGTGGTTCAAGAACGGGTAGAAGTAAGTTGACTCAACTTTTTTCGCCGCACCTGCAATCGCAGCCTTCGTATCACCGCGCGTGTTGCCCACAAAGGCCTGCTCAGCTGTCAAACCTTCCTTGAGCATTTCAGCAATCGAGGCACTGCTTACCTTGGCGTTAGGACCTTCGTCCCAAACGATTGGCAGCGCATCCATTGCGGTCTTGGCAATCCAGAATGTGTCCGCAACAACGGCCACAGCAGTGTCACCCACCTGCACAACCTTTTTAACGCCCTTCATGCCAGAGATTTTGGCGGCGTCAAAACTCTTTACCTTGCCACCGAAAACTGGCGATTCTTTGATCGTTGCAACGAGCATGCCTGGCATTGTCAAATCCATGCCGTAGACCTGCTTGCCCGTCACTTTGTCTTGGAACGTATCGATACGCTGTACCGACTTACCAATGATCTTCCAGGCCTTTGGATCCTTGAGTGTGATCTCAGTCGGCACAGGAAGCTTAGACGCTGCCAGCGCGACTTTACCAAACGTCGTTTTGCGACCGCTCGGTGTGTGTGTAATAACGCTTTCCGCCGCCACGCATTCCGCAGCAGGCACTTTCCACTCATCAGCAGCCGCTTGCACCAGCATCATGCGTGCAGCAGCACCGCCTTTGCGAACGTATTGTTCTGAGGTACGAATACCGCGGCTACCGCCAGTAGAAAAATCACCCCAAGGACGCTTGCGCGCCAAGCTTTGGCCTGGGGTGGGATATTCAGTCGTAACTTTCTTCCAGTCGCACTCAAGCTCTTCAGCAACCATTTGTGCCAGGCCTGTGATGGTGCCCTGACCCATTTCTGATCGCACAACACGCACAACCACGGTGTCGTCGGGCTTCACAACCACCCACACACCAATCTCAGGTGTCGCGGCGACAGATTGTGCGGAAGTGATAAATGGGAACTGCAAACCAATTGCAAGACCTGTGCTGACTGCAGTCGAGCCAACAATAAACTGTCTGCGGGAAGGATTCGGGACGCGTGCATTCATGTGAAGACCCCTTAGGCTTTAGCAACAGAGTGGA
>CAIYWO010000381.1 GCA_903929925.1 uncultured beta proteobacterium
AGCTTGAGTTTTGATGCTCTTTCCGTGAGAGGCGAGCAGGTTCTTGTGCAGGGTCAGCTAGTCAACGTAGCGTTTGATCGCACCTATACCCTCGGTACCTTATTTGTATGTGTCGAGGCTGTCGCCTCAATGGGCTCCGTATTGGAGCAGACCATACGGTACTTGTCTGAGCGCAAGCAGTTTGGGGTGACGCTGTCGAGTTTTCAGGTGTTGCGCCACTATGTGGCGGATGCTTATGTGCGGTACGAGTGCTTCCGTGCCTTCGTGGGGGCGCAAGCGGAGGCTACTCGGCGCGGAGTGATGCCTGATGATCGTGATGTTTCGCTACTAAAACTTTATCTCTCTCAAGTCGGACCGATGATCGCACATATGGTGATTCAGACCCACGGTGGCATGGGAATGACGGAAGAACTTTGGGCGACGCGGCTGAATAAGCGCATCCTTATGGCGAACCTTGAATACGGCGATGGGCAGTTTCATCGCGAACGTCTGTCCAACTTTCCGTCGGACGCCAAACAGCATGCATGACTTAGATCTCTTATTCAATCCCGGATCGGTCGCGGTAATAGGCGCATCGAGTGATCGCAATAAATTAAGCGGCCGTACGATACATTTTCTGAAGACGTTCGGATTCAAGGGAAAGATTTTTCCGGTAAATCCAAGCGCGCCTGAGATCCAGGGCCTTCAGGCCTATCCATCGGTTAGTGCGATCCCTGATGCAGTTGATCAGGCGGTCATCATCGTTCCAGCTCCGCGGGTAGAAGAGGCTGTGCGCGACTGCGCAAAGAAGGGCGTCAAAATATTGTTGGTCCTGAGCTCTGGCTTTGGTGAGATTGGACCCGAGGGGCGCGTTGCGCAAGATCGCTTGCTGGCGATCGCCCGTGAAGCGGGTATGCGCATGATCGGACCCAACTCTCTCGGTGCCTTAAGTCCCTCAAATGGTGTGTTCTGCACTTTCTCTAGTTCCTTCGCACGCGGCGCGGCTCCTGCGGCGGGGCAAGTCGCCTTCGCGACACAAAGCGGAGCGTTTGGCTCTTGTGCCTATGTCATGGCCGATCTGCGTGGGATTGGGATGAGTCGCACGCTCGCGACAGGTAATGAAGCGGATGTGGATGTCGCGCTCTGTATTGATTACCTCGCGCAAGATCCCAATACCAAGGTTATTTGTGCCTCACTTGAAAGCTGCAAGAATGGCGATCGCTTACGCCAGGCTATTCGCAACGCATCCAAGGCAGGAAAAGCCGTTGTGATCATGAAAGTGGGCGCCTCCGAAGTTGGGTCCGTTGCCGCGGCAACGCACACAGGCTCACTCGCCGGCGATGATCGTGTGTACGACTCGATTTTTCGTGAAGGCGGAGCCTGGAGAGCACGTTCAATTGAAGAGATGATTGATATCGCCTATCTGATTGTGACTTCGCGTGTCACGGTAAATGACCGTGTTTCGCTCGTGACAGTCTCTGGTGGTATTGGTGTGTTGATGGCGGACGATGCAGCGCGTTACGGGTTGGCCTTGGTGCCCTTCGCGCAGCCCCTGTTAGCTGAGCTCGCAGAAATCTTGCCGTACGGAACGGGTCGTAACCCCTACGACACGACGGCACAGGTTGCGACGAACCCGGCTGCTACCGTTCAGGTGGGTGATTGTATTTTGCGTCACACCTCAGGAGATGCACTGTTGCTGTATCTAGCGAATAACGCCTTGGCACCTGAGGTATTTAAAAATACGCAGGCTGCACTCATTGACCTGAAGGCGAAGCATCCAGAGCGCATGATTATGGTGATTATGCCGAGTGAAGCAGGCGTTCGTAGAGCACTCGAGCAAGTAGGGATTCCGGTCTTTGAGGATCCGACACGTGCGATCGCAGCGCTTGGTGCTATGCGTGAAATCGGGCGTAGGGCTGAGAGTTTGCGTCAGCAATTGCCCGCGTTATCCCGTAAAAAGCTTTCGGTCTCTGTGGCGAGCGAAGCTCAGGCGAAGTCCTTTTTGCAGACGCATGGTGTGAGCATTACGCGTGAAGAAGTGTGTGCGTCGGTAGATCAGGCGATTGCTGCCGCAGCATCGATCGGATATCCGGTTGTCGCCAAGATTGCTTCGCCCGATATTGCGCATAAAACTGAAATAGGTGGCGTCATACTAAATATTCAGACTGAGGCCGCATTACGTGAGGCCTTTGCGCTGCTGCTCAAAAGGGCTCAAGCAGCGAGCCCTCAGGCTCGTATTGACGGGGTGCTTGTTGCAACGATGTTGACGCAAGGGGTTGAAACCTTGATCGGTGTTAACCGCGACCCTGTTTTTGGCCCGATGGTCATGTTTGGGATGGGTGGAGTGATGGTGGAGCTTTATAAAGATGTTGCCATGGCCTCTGCACCTTTGGATCGAGAGTCTGCCGCACAGTTAGTAGCCGCGGTGAAAGGATCCGTGTTGCTCGATGGTTTTCGAGGTGGTGCGCGCTACGACCGTGAGGCGCTGATCAGCACGCTGTGCAGTGTTTCCGAGCTAGCCGCGCAATATCCTGAGATTGTCAGCATGGATGTCAACCCTGTGTTGGTGATGGAGACTGGCGCAGTAGCGCTGGATGCGGTGATCGAAATAAGCAAAGCTTAGTTTCCGTATGGCTGGTTTTGCTGGTTGTGCCACCTCGGCTAATATCCATGCCAATGTGAAAACTGTTTTCAATTCAGGAGTTGTAACGTGATTGGTTTAATAAAAATAATTTCTTTCATTCTGACCTGGGCAATACTGCTGATCGTACCAATCGGATTCGGTCTAGAAGCGTTTGCAGCTGCTGTCGTCTTCTTTGCTTTTTACTGCTGGATGGTTTTCTTCGGCGGTCCCGCGCGGGCGCAAAAAGCACAGGCTAAGTTGCAAGGCGCCTTAATCAAGGGCGAGACAGTCGTTGCGACAGGAATTCAGATGCGCGTGCATGCCCTGTTCACGCGTCGCGAACTGATCGCGATTACGAGTAGTCGTCTGATTCAAATTAAGCGTTCTATCCTTGGTGGCTTCAATATGAAGGACTACCAGTGGAAAGATCTCAAGGACGTCCAACTCTCTGAAAACACGATCCCAGGTTTGGCGGGATCTAAGCTTGTATTCCTCACGCATGCGGCTGGACGTCCAATCGTCATTGATGGCGTGCCGAGTGCAGTCGCTACAGAGATTTACTCGTTTGCTCAAGGTAAAGAGCAAGAGTGGGAAGAAAAGAATCGCATTCGCGACCTTGAAGATCGTCGCGCTGCAAGCGGTGCAACAGTGGTGAGCATGGGCAATGCTGAAGGCAATCGTGCTGCAAGCACCGACGGTATCTTTGAAAAGCTTCAAAAAGCCAAGGCATTGTTTGATAGCGGTGCAATTAGCGACGCAGAATATCAAGAGTTGAAGTCAAAGCTGTTAAGTGGTGCCGTACTTTAACTAAGGAGCATCTAAATGAGAAAAGTATTACTCGCACTAACAATGCTCGTCATCTCGTTTGCGGCGCATGCCTCCTGTAAAAATCCTGCACCCAGGGCGCAACCCTTTGTTGTGCCGTCGGGGCAGAGTTGCCCTAGCAACTACGGCCAGAGCGGTACGACATGTGCCCCCAACTCTGGCGCCGGATACGCGTTCGTGGTGCCTTCGGGCCAAAGCTGCCCGAGTAATTATGGACAAAGCGGACGTGTGTGTGTCGCCAACAGCAACGCATGCTATGCCTACTATGGTGGCAGCGGTAGCTGTCCTTCGGGTTACGGCCAATCTGGTGGTGTGTGCGTCTCGAACTAGTTGTCACTATTCTTGTGAGTTAGGGGTAATCTACATGAAGCGCGTATATTTAGCCGTGGCATTTATTCTGTTGTCTTCACTGGCGATGCCAAGTTTCGCGCAGAATAACAACCCGTACTTCAACAAGATGGTGGGACGCTGGTTGATACAGCAGTCACAGACTGCGCAGAACATAAAAATAGAAATTATTACTGTTCAAGACTACATCGCGAACGGTGCGATGAATCAGGAGACACAGTACCTGGTGACAATGGGTTCGACTGTCGTCTCGTGTGTCGCGCGCAGTGCATTTGATTGGTCAATGCAAGGCAATCTACAGTTTCAGACCTTAAGAAATAAGAAACTAACGCCTGACTATTTAAAAGAAAATAACGTCAAGGTCGATGATCCTTCTCGGTTGAATACGATATGCGATTCAGTCGCAGGTGTAACGGACAAAACCAGTTATATTGGGAAAACCTATCAGTTTCGCATTATTACGCTGGATGATCAGCAGAATACGTACGAGTACACCGACTCAGATGGCAAGGTTGTTCGCAAAACAGACAAACGGGTGAAAGAGGGGTTCTCTTTCTACCAACGCAGATAAAAAAATACCCGCGTATGAACTGCACTCCAAGAGTTGGACACCAATCCAACTCTTGGGGTATTTTTTTATCTCATCTAAAGGATCACTGATCCACAATAAACCCGTCGAAGTGCGGGCGCATTGAAATTGGTTTTAACAATGGTGGCCGAATCTTTTGTGCGTCAGGCAAAAGATTCATGCCTAGGCCTGGGCCATTCGGAATGTCGACAAAGCCGTCCTTGGGCAATGGCACCTTATCTACGATGTTGCTACCCAAGTGTTCGGGACGTGATTCGAAGGTACCAGCCTCGAAGCCTGTTGCGTATTCTTGAATTGCAAAGTTTGGAATGGCAGCAGCAACCTGTAGGCACGCGGCAAGGCCAATTGGCGAGAGGGGGTTGTGCGGCACGATTTGAACTTGATGGGCTTCGGCGATTGCGGCAACTTTTTTAGCGCCGGTGATACCGCCGCACAAACACAAATCGACCCGGGCATACTCCACTCCGCCTCGCGCCATCAATGCTTGAAATTCATAGATTGTCGAAAAGCGTTCGCCGGTTGCAATTGGAATATGAATTTTCTCGGCGACACGAGCCATGGCATCATTGCTTTCTGGTCGAATTGGATCTTCGATGAACATTGGGTGTGTGTGCTCAATTCCACGGGCGAAGACGATCGCTTCTGCCGGGGTGAGGCGTCGATGAATTTCTATCAAAAGATCGACACGATCGCCGACGACTGCCCGCATGCGTTCAGTGTTTTCAATCGCGTCGCGCATCTTCTTGATGTGGGTCTTGAAGTAAACCTTGTCATTGCCTTCGTCGAGGAAGGGGTTCAGGTGACCAAAAGCAGTGAAACCTGCGTTCATTTTTACTTCGCATTCGACCAGCATCTTCTCGATGGTGTTCTCGTAAATATGACCGTAAATGCGTGCCTTGGTGCGTGCGGCCCCACCCAGCAGTTCGTAAATCGGTACCCCTAGCGCTTTGCCTTTGATATCCCATAAGGCCATGTCGATCGCTGAGATCGCTGCGTTTTCAGCCATGCCCTGGAAATAACTAAAGCGGTGCATGACATTCCAGTGGTGCTCGATCGGGAAGGGGTCTTTACCCTCAAGGTATTCTGCAAAACGTTTGATACAGATCCCAGCAGCTTCAATGTGTCCCCAAGTACCGGCTTCGCCAAAGCCGGTAATGCCTGCGTCGGTGCTGATGCGGGCGAACATAAATTGCCCGATGTGTAAGGGTTCGATTTTTGTAATTTTCATCTTGGTCAGTCGCCCAGTGTGAAGTAAGAAAAAGGGTTTGACGTGTGTTTGTCTCGGTACCTAATATACCTGCATCTTTGGCTCAATAAATTTGAGTGTAGGTTTAGTGAGGAGTTGTATGATGACCGTCTGGCAACTAGTGCTACATTCAATTTCCCTTCCCTTTCCCTTAGGAGTTTTTTGTGAATATTCGCCTTGCCTTAGCCAGTTTTGTTGCCCTGTTGACCGTGTCCTTGAGTGCAGCGAGCGTTGCACAGACAATGACAGAAAGCCAGGCGCATGAAATCAAACAAGCTGAAGAACGTTTTGCAGCAGCAGATAAAAACGCCGACGGGAAGTTAACACTTGAAGAAGCTAAGGCCGGTATGCCACGTGTTGCCTCGGGTTTCAGCAAAATTGATGTTGAGAAGAGGGGCTATGTCACCCTGGATCAAATCAAGGCGATGATTCTAAAAAACTAGGCTGAGACGAGACCAACATGACGGGACTTTCTAATTGGCTTAAGGTTGGTTTATGCGCTGTGGCGCTGATTACGAGTTCTTATGCCCAAGCCAGTTACCCAGATAAGCCTATCCGCATCATCGTCACCTTTGTCGCGGGCGGGGGTGCGGACGTTTTGGCACGATATATGGCTAAAGAAATGGCCGAAGTATTGGGCCAACCGGTCGTCGTTGAAAATCGTACCGGAGCGGGCGGACTGATTGGGGTCGAGGCAGGGCTAGCGGCAGCGCCAGACGGCTACACACTGACCTTGATCTCATCTAGTTACACCGTCAATCCCAGTCTTTACAAGCTTAAGTTTGATCCGCTTCAAGACATCACTCCCATCGTGCGCGTGAGCGCGGGTCCGATGTTGGCTGTGACCTCACCAAAGAGTGGTATCAAGACTGTTGCAGAGCTGATCGCCGCTGCGAAAAAATCTCCTGGAGCAATCAATTTTGCATCCTCTGGGCAGGGCAGCGTCATTCACTTAGCCAACGAGCTCTTTAACCAGCGTGCCGATATTAAGATGACCCACATTCCTTACAAGGGTGGTGGGAATGCCTTAGTAGATTTGATGGCCAATCAGGTTGATCTTTATTTTGCAGCAACAGCCAGTGCGCTACCCCATGTCCGTGCGGGGAAAATAAATGCAGTCGCTGTCACGACACCCAACCGGATACAGGCATTGCCGAATGTGCCAACAATCGCCGAAAGTGGATTTCCTGGCTACGAAGCAACACTTTGGTACGGTTTAATCGGACCTAAGGGTATGCCTGACGATATTGTTCAGAAGTTAAACGTTGTTGTGAACGACATCTTAAAGAAACCGGCCGCGCGTGAAAAAATTCAAGCAGATGGTGCCGAGCCAGCAGGTGGTTCCTCTGTTGAGTTTCGTGACACGATCGGACGCGAGATTCAAATTTGGGGCAAGGTTGTAAGGGATATAGGGATACAGCCGCAATAGCCTGAAATCCTGTTCTATACTTTGTTTATGATTTTTGTACAGCTTGCGCGTAAACGTCTATTGAGCAGCATCGCCGCATTGGTGATGCTGTTTAACCTTTGTGCTCCAGCTCTGAGCCATGTGGTGTTGCCTGCATCGTCTGGCCAAGATTTCTTGGTAGAAGTCTGTTCGACGACAGGTACTAAATTCATTAAGCTTGATACCGCCGACTTAGACACCACGAGTCATTCAAGTAACCGGTATTTGTCAGATTGCGCCTACTGCGCGCTGAATCTTCACTCCGCCGATCGGCCGCCTGAGCATATGTTGCGTATGCTGGCATCTTCGGCCACACTGCTTTTGTCTCATCCAGAATCCACGTTGCCAAATACGCAGGCGCGCTGGATTGTCAGTGCGCCACGCGCGCCACCCGTCTCTCTCTAAGCCCTCATACGTTGCCGCTTTAGCGGTCTGAACTCGCACGCCTCCTTACTAAGGAGCGGTGCGATGAGCTTGATTGGAGAGAGTCATGCGTCTACGACGTTGGATTGTTTCGCTGGGGTGTCTATTGTCCTTCTTTGTCTTTCTGGGTCCTGTCTCTGCCCACGGAAACAAAGTAGGTGCTCTTGTGATTGACCACCCCTATGCCGTTGAAAATCCTGAGAAGCCTGGTGAATATGCCGTGTATTTCAAGGAGTTGAAAAACACTGGCACGACACCGGATTTGTTGCAGCGTGCTGAAACGGCTGTTGCAACCGAGTCTGTGTTTAGAACGGAAACGCACTCAGTCGACCACGAAATTACCTGGGTCGAAGTGAAGTCGATTCAGATTGCTCCCGGGCAGTCGATTCTATTTAGG
>CAIYWO010000382.1 GCA_903929925.1 uncultured beta proteobacterium
GCAATGCTTTGAACCTTGTCCCAAAGCGACTCCTGATCTTCGTATAAAAACTTGAAGTGGTTCGGCTGCTCGCACAGCTTAACAACTGCATGCGCGAGATCTGCTGCCCCCGCACCACCTTTAGCCCAGTGCTCTGCGAGTACGACTTCGACGCCGAGGGAGGCGGCGGTGGATTGGAGCAAAGCGATTTCCGCAGCCGTATCCTCTGTGCGATGGTTGATTGCCACCACGCAAGGTAAGCCAAAGTTTTTTGTGATGTTGTGGATGTGGCGCTCAAGATTGACCACACCTAGACGCAGCGCGTCCAGGTTTTCTGTCCCAACATCTTTTACCTCGACGCCGCCGTGATACTTGAGCGCCCGCACGGTGGCGACAAGCACTACGGCAGAGGGTTTCAGGCCTGCTTTGCGGCATTTGATATCTAAAAACTTTTCTGCACCGAGATCAGCACCAAAGCCTGCTTCTGTCACAACATAATCTGCGAGCTTGAGCGCAGTGGAGGTTGCGAGCACAGTGTTGCATCCGTGCGCGATATTGGCGAAAGGACCGCCATGCACGAGAGCGAGATTATTCTCAAGCGTTTGCACCAGGTTCGGAGCGAGCGCTTCTTTTAGCAGGGCTGCCATGGCTCCTTGCGCTTGAAGGTCGCGCGCTCGGATGGGTTTGCCTGACAGGGAGTAGCCTACAACGATGTCTGCCAAGCGCTCTTTGAGTTCCTTGAGATTTCGGACCAAGCAGAAGATCGCCATCACTTCGGAGGCAACGACAATATCGAAATGATCTTCGCGTGGAAACCCGTTGGCTGTGCCACCTAACCCGACCACAATCTGTCGCAAGGCTCGGTCGTTCAAGTCGACGACCCGCCGCCAAGTAATGCGTCGTACATCGAAGCCAAGTTTATTGCCGTGGTGAATATGGTTATCAATGAGCGCGGCCAATAAATTGTTGGCCAGCGCAATAGCATTGAAGTCACCAGTGAAGTGCAGGTTGATGTCTTCCATCGGAACAACTTGAGCCATGCCACCACCCGCGGCCCCACCTTTCATACCGAAAACCGGACCCAGAGAGGGCTCGCGCAAACAGATCATGGCGCGTTTGCCGATGTGGTTTAACGCGTCGCCAAGTCCCACGGTCGTTGTGGTTTTACCTTCACCTGCTGGAGTCGGTGAAATCGCGGTCACCAGAATGAGTTTGCCATCTGGTCGCCCCTCGAGTGTGCGAATGTAGTCAAGTGAAAGCTTTGCTTTGAATCTTCCGTAGGGCTCTAGGGCATCGTTCGGGATGCCCGCTTGTGCGGGGGCCAGATCCAGAATTGGGCGTTTGTTTGCAGCTTGTGCGATGGCGAGGTCAGAACGCATAGAAGATCACCGTGGATGAGAATCCGTGGATCATACCTAGCAAGTGGGAAGTTTGACGTAAAAGACCGTGCGTTTCATAATATGAGATAGAATTCCTTATGCTGCACTGCCGCAGTAACCTAGACCGTATCAACTCACCATGTCGCGCAACGTTTTAGCTACACCGGCTTTGTCTTCACCCACCTCGCACGAGTCGACAGAGATGGCTATTCAGGTTCTGGGTCGCGCGACCCAGTTACTGGATGCCTTGGCGGCTCAGCCTGATCCCGTACCGCTCAAAGACCTAGCCCGAACGACCGGTTTACATACCTCTACCGCGCACCGGATCCTCAATGACCTGGTAATCGGACGTTACGTTGACCGGGTGGACAGCGGCTTATATCAATTGGGCATGCGTCTGCTTGAGCTTGGCTCACTGGTCAAAGGACGTTTGAATGTCCGGGAGGCTGCTATCGACGCGATGCGCGCGTTGCACGTCCTGACGGGTCAGACGGTCAACCTCTCCGTGCAACAAGGGGACGAGATTGTTTATATCGATCGCGCCTGGAGCGAGCGCTCTGGGATGCAGGTAGTACGCGCGATTGGTGGTCGGGCACCATTACATCTGACGTCCAATGGGAAGTTGTTTTTGTCCTCTGTCGATGCGCGGCAGGTCAGGGCCTATGCGACGCGTACCGGCCTTGCCGGAGGAACCGCGAACAGCATCAAAAACTTAGAAGGCCTGGAACGAGAGCTCTCCCTGGTCAGGCAGCTGGGCTATGCGCGTGATAACGAGGAGCTTGAGATGGGCGTGCGTTGCATTGCTGCCGGTATTTACGACGACACAGGCAAGTTGGTCGCCGGGCTTTCTATTTCTGCTCCATCGAGCCGTCTGCAAGACGCCTGGATTCCCCAGCTTGTTTCAACGGCAGGGGCGATTTCAGAGGCGCTAGGCTACGAGTCTGGCGCAACGGGTATTCTATAAATTCGCATAAAAATAAAGTAAATCTTTATATTTAAAAATATTGTGGTTTTTTGGTGCGTCGCAACAAAAAGTTGTTGACACGACTATTTTTAGGCCTAAAATGACACTTGTGCACTGCAACATATCGCAGCAAACAAACATTTATTCATTTTGGAGAACACCATGTCTGCAATTCCTCAGCAGGTCTTAAATAGTCAAAAAGCGGCCATCGATGCATTCGTGGCTGTCCAGGGTTCAGTTTTTTCAGGTTTCGAGAAACTCGTTGACCTCAACCTCAAGGCCTTGAAAGCTACGATCGACGAAGTGTCGGCTACGTCGCAGCAAGTTGCTGGCGTGAAAGACGCTCAAGAAGCTTTGTCGCTTTCCTCAGGTCTGGTTCAGCCAAGCGCAGAAAAAGCCATGGCTTACAGCAAGCATGTCTATGACATCGTTTCAACAGTTCAGGCTGACTTGGCCAAACTGAGCGAGTCGCACGTTGCTGAAGGTCAGAAGCACGTTCAAGACGCGATCGAGCAGTTCACCAAGAATGCTCCAGCTGGTTCGGAAGGTGCTGTGGCAATCCTGAAAAGCTCGGTGGCTCAGGCTAGCTCGGCTTACGATTCGATGACCAAAGCTGCCAAGCAGGCTGCTGAAGTTGCAGAGAAAAATCTTGCTGCTGCTGCGAACGCAACGTTCAAAGCTGCTGGTCAAGCTGCAGAAGCTGCTAAATCCGCTACACGCGGCCGCCGCGCAGCCTAAGCTAGTACGTATCAGTAAAGAAACCACCTTCGGGTGGTTTCTTTATTTTGGGTCACACTATTTACCGAGTTTCGCAATCTCGCGGACGCACTCTCCCACCAACGCAGGTCCTTTGTAAATCAGACCTGTGTAGAGCTGCACGGCATTGGCACCCGCTGATATTTTTTCTGCAGCGTGCTTGCCCGAGACAATTCCGCCTACACCAA
>CAIYWO010000383.1 GCA_903929925.1 uncultured beta proteobacterium
AGCGACGAAACAGGTGATTGTCATATGTTCACCACGAAACTTGCACAGATGGCACAAGGCCTTGGTGTCGAGTTTGTCTACGACACACCCATTGATGAAATCCAGCAGGCGAATGGGTCTATCCAGGGAGTACGTTGCGGCGCGCAGGTACACAAGGCAGACCGTTACGTTGTTGCGCTTGGCAGCTACTCCAGAGAGCTGCTTTCAACGCTGGGCTTCAACATTCCAGTCTATCCAGTCAAGGGTTACTCCTTGACGATCCCACTCGTTGATGAGTCACGCGCACCGCAATCAACCGTGCTCGACGAAACCTACAAGGTCGCTGTCACCCGCTTTGATCAGCGTATCCGTGTCGGCGGTATGGCTGAACTCGGTGGCTTTGATTTGAACTTGAACCCACGCCGAAGAGAAACGTTGGAAAAAGTCGTGACAGACCTCTTTCCTGGCGGAGACCTCAAGCGCGCCAGTTTCTGGACAGGGCTGCGTCCGATGACACCGGACAGCACACCGATTATTGGTGCGACGTCCGTCAACAATCTGTTCCTCAATACAGGGCATGGAACCCTCGGCTGGACGATGGCCTGTGGCTCTGGCAAGCTCGTTGCAGATCAAGTCCTAGATCAGCAACCTGAGATAAGCACAGAGGGGCTGAGTCTTAGCCGGTACATACGCAGCGTCAGCGGCAAACCAATCAAGGCGACTTGTGTGCCAGCTTGAGCTGCTAGCCTGATATCATTTGGGCATCACTTTTTGCTCGAACCTACAGTATGACTCGCCCTTCCAAAGCAATAATAGACTTGGCCGCCCTGAGGGCAAACTACCTGTGGGGTCGGTCACAACAAGCCGGCAAAGCCTTCGCTGTCGTAAAAGCGAATGCGTATGGCCATGGCGCTGTCGCTTGCGCAACCGCCCTCGCAGACATTGCTGACGGCTTTGCAGTTGCATTTTGCGCTGAAGCGGTTGAGTTGCGCGACGCCGGGATCACCAATCCCATTCTGGTGCTAGAAGGTTGTTTTGACGTCGATGAGTTTCAACTCGCCCAAAAATTATCACTATGGGTGGCTATTCATCAAGAATGCCAAATTAGAGACCTGGAACACGCGAACCTTCCGGCTGACAGTGTGCATGTCTGGCTCAAGGTCGATAGTGGCATGCACCGCGCCGGGTTTGCACTAGAACAAGTCAAACCTGCACACGAAAGGCTTACAAAGGTCAGCGCCGTTGCTTCCATCACACTGATGTCGCACTTCTCGTGCTCAGACGAACCGGACAAACCAACAACGCTGGATCAAATCGAAGCCTTTGAAAAAGCCACGCGGGGAATACCTGGTGCCCGAAGCCTGAGTAACTCCGGCGCGGTGTTGGCCTGGCCTCAGGCCACACGTGACTGGGCCCGACTCGGGATTCTTTTGTACGGAGCAGATCCTCTGCCACAACCCGCGGGGAAATTGACCCCAGTCATGACGCTGCAAAGTACCGTCTTTGCTGAACGTTGGCTTGAGCCGGGCGAGCCTATTGGTTACGGTGCACGCTTCGTTACAAATACAAAAACACGGGTTGGTTTGGTGGCCTTAGGGTACGCGGATGGCTACCCCCGGCAAGTACCCAGTGGCACGCCTGTGGCCGTCGATGGCGCTTTAACAACGATCATCGGACGCGTATCCATGGACATGATCACCATTGACCTGACCCCGCTACCGCAAGCCGGAATCGGCAGCAAAGTAGAGTTCTGGGGAAAACAGATTGATGTGAATGTCATCGCGCAAGCCGCGGGAACGATTTCCTACGAGCTCCTTTGCAATGTCAAACGAGTACCGAAAGAATACTAAAGGTTACGCACAATGCAACTCGCTACATGGAACGTCAATTCGCTCAAAGTAAGACTCCCACAGGTACTCGCCTGGCTTGATGCAAATCCCGTTGATGCCTTGTGCTTACAAGAACTAAAACTTGATCACGACAAATTCCCGTTACAAGCCTTTAAAGAAATC
>CAIYWO010000384.1 GCA_903929925.1 uncultured beta proteobacterium
AGGGTGTGGGTGATTCGGTGATCGCAGTGTTCTTGGTCGCTTGTTTTGTTTATGGCTGTTGGGCTTGCGAGCGGGTCACTGCGCAGCTAGGTGTTGCCGATCATGTGGGGATCGTCTGGGATGAGTTCGTTGCCTTTTGGCTCGTGCTGTGGCTCGTGCCAGATTCGTTAACGGCACAGGCTGCTGCTTTTGTCTTGTTCCGTTTCTTTGATACGGTCAAACCTCCTCCGATTCGTCAGGCCGATACGCGCTTCAAAGGTGGTTTCGGAGTGATGTTCGATGACCTGCTTGCGGCGGGCTATACCTTGCTAGTTATGGCGATTTTGGTGCGTGTTGGGATCACCCTCTAAGCGCCCGCTAGACATTTTGAGAGAGGCTTTGCGTGCAAACTGAAATTGATACCTTATCCGAGCGTTTGGGGCGGCTCTTAGTGGCGCGACAGGGCTGGCTTGCAACAGCGGAGTCTTGCACCGGCGGCTTGCTTGCCGGGGCAGTGACGGCTATTGCTGGCTCGAGCGCCTGGTTTGAGCAAGGCTGGGTCACCTACAGCAACGGTGCGAAGCATGCGCAGTTGGGTGTGTCAAAAGAAGTGCTCATGCAGTTTGGTGCAGTCAGCAAGGAAGTGGCTGAGGCAATGGCGGCTGGCGTACTGGCTAAGTCCCCGCCTGCGACATTAGCGCTGACCACAACTGGCATCGCTGGGCCCGGTGGCGGCACTGCCGATAAGCCCGTTGGCCTCGTGTGGTTTGGATTTGCGCAACGCTTGCCGTCTGGCATTGTGGTCCAGTCCGCTTCGCGAGTGTTTGAGGGTGACCGCAGTGCGGTGCGCCACGCGTCGGTGGCGTTTGCACTGCAGAATGCCTGCGACTTACTGACCTCTTAGTCAGCAACCCTCAGCGATGCGCGTTGATGTCATCGCGCGTCTGTTTTGCTGCTGCGGCGGCAGCTTCAGTCCAATGGCCTGGGCCCTTCGCATAAAGAATCGCTCGCGATGAGTTGATCATCATGCCGGTCTTCTGGGCGTTGCAACCCGCAGCGCAGGTTGCGGCGATGTCCCCACCCTGCGCACCGATTCCCGGCACAAGCAGTGGAATATCGTTGCCAACGGCATTGCGTACCGCAGCGAGCTCTTTGGGGAAGGTTGCGCCGACCACAAGCCCGCACTGACCCGTTTTATTCCATTTGTTCGCGACGAGATCTGCTACGCGCAGATAAAGCGGCACACCGTCCGTCACCAAAAACTGTAGATCCGACCCGCCTGGGTTGGAGGTCCGGCACAACACGATCACGCCACGATCTTCCCATTCAAGATACGGGTCAACGGAGTCTGCGCCCAGGTAGGGACTGACGGTCACAGCATGGGCGTTGTAGCGGCCAAAAACCTCTTTGGCATATTGGGTGGCCGTCGCACCGATATCCCCGCGCTTGGCATCTAGTACCAAGGGCAAGTGCGGATACTTTTCGCGAAGGTAAGCACAAAGGTCTTCGAGCTGACCTTCTGCGCGTGCCGCCGCGAAATAAGCAATCTGAGGCTTGAAACCGCATACGAACGGCGCGGTGGCGTCCACGATTTGTTTGCAGAACTGAAAAATAGCGTCAGGTTTGCCGTTTAATTCGGCCGGCATCTTTGTGACGTCTGGGTCAAGGCCCACCATCAGCAATGAGTTTGAGTTGGTCCAGGCGGCGTTAAGCGTGTTGATAAATGACATAGATGAGGGAACTTGGTTTATAAATACCGACCGCCTGTACGATTCAGGCTTTTCATTTTACTTCGGGAAGATAGCACGCCATGCCAATGCTCAATGTTCAAATCCTGCACGGTCACAGTCCTGCCAGCAAGACTGAGCTCCTAAAAAAGTTAACACAGTCCGTTGTGGACAGCATTGCTGCCCCGCTGGCCTCTGTGCGCGTGGTGTTGCAAGAGATTCCGGCTGAACACGTCATCGTGGCGGGTGAGCTGGGTAAAGAAATGGTGATGATTACGGTTGGCTTGATTCGCGGGCGTACTGAGGAACAAAAAGCAGCACTGATTGCTGCCATG
>CAIYWO010000385.1 GCA_903929925.1 uncultured beta proteobacterium
AGGTGGTGCAACCCAGCGATAGGTTGTAAAGCCCTGCGGCTGTCCGCTCTCGCCCACGCGCCAGATGACCGTCGTGTCGTTGAGCAATGCCGAGGCCGTCATGGGTGCGAGTAACAAGGGTCGGTGCGCCGGTGGATTGCCTGCCGCCGCCGTAAACCCTGCCCCTAAATCAAGCTGTCGCGGCGCACGCGCCTCACCACCCCCAACGGAGCAGCCAGTTACCGCAAATAGCACGGCGAGCATCGCTGATATCTTTATCCAGAATGTGTTCATGATTTCCCTTTATGGCGCAGCTGAGCCAAATCCCGCAAACCCCGGCTCACCCGGACCTGGTGCTACGCGCGGTGGGCCAAAAATAAACGACTGTGGCGATTGCCCCAACTGGCGCACCGTGCGCGTCAGAGTCCGGGACGCATCCACCACACTTGATGAGAGCAACGACATGTCTGGCAACGTACTGGCGTTAACCTGCGCAATCGCATCCTGGGCTGAGCGCGTCAGAATACTAATATCGGCCATCGCCCCGTCCAGACGACGTGTCAGCAAGACAATGCCGTCATCCATGCGTCGCGTCATCGCCGTGACACCATCGACCATAGCTGGAATCTTTTTTAAGCCCGGTTCGAGCAATTTGACCGACTGATTAAGTTGGGTCGACAACTCGGCAACGTTCTTCATTGTGGTTTGTAATGACTCGATATTCTGATCGCTCGTGATTTTTTCAATCTGATCCATGATGCGATCCAGCGCAGGTAAAACTTCGTCGCTTTGCGTTTGCAGGCGCTCGAGGAAGCTCGGCCGAATCGGAATATCCTGAATTTTGTCGGCTGACGAGACCAAGCGCTTGTTTGACTTCCCGTCATCACGCAGTTCGACGTTCGAAATCCCCGTCACACCAGCCGTCACGATCTCTGCCCAGCTTGATTCGGTCAACGGAGTATTCGGATCCACGCCAATCAAAATCCGCACTTGGCCAGGCTTGTCTGGCATAAAGCGTAGCGACTGCACGCGGCCTACCGGCACGCCTTGATAGCGCACGGCCGATTGCACCGACAGCCCGGTGACAGGCGAACTTGCAACGAGCTCGTAGGGGATCAGCGGCACGTTCTTCTTGCTAACCCACACGGCACCAATCGCGCCCGCGATCACAAGTAGCAAGGTAAACAATCCCGCGAGTAACGCGTGACTACGGTTTTCCATGATTCACATCCTTGGCGGCAGTCGCCCCGAGCGCACGTACACCGCGCTCACTATGAAAAAAGGCATCAATAAAGGGGTGCTTGGTTGCCATCACCGTCTCTAACGTGCCCTCAACTAACACTTTCTTTTCAGCCAAGACCGCGACGCGCGAGGCCAAGGCACCAATCGTATCCAGGTCGTGCGTCACCATCACAACCGTAAAACCTAATTCACGATGCAGCACACGAATCAGCTCAACAAACTCATCAGCGCGCTGCGGGTCAAGCCCAGCCGTGGGCTCATCCAAAAACAGTAACTCTGGATCAAGCGCCAATGCGCGCGCCAGTGCAACACGCTTGATCATGCCACCCGATAAATCCGACGGCATTAAACCTGCATCTCGCTCGGTCATCCCCATCCAGCTCAAGCGCATTAACACCACATCGCGAATCAAAGACTCAGGCAAATGATGTAGCTCGCGCAAGGGCAAGGCAATATTATCGAATACAGGTAAGGCCGAGAACAGTGCACCCGCCTGGAACAGCATGCCCCAGCGATGCGTCAACGCAATACGATCCTGCCCTGTGTAGTCGTGGACAGGTCGACCAAAGACCTTTACAACGCCGCTGCGTGGATTATCGAGCCCGAGAATCTGCCGCAATAAGGTGGTCTTACCAGACCCTGAGCCACCCACTAAGGCGAGAATTTCTTTGGGATAGATGTCGAGGCTCAAGTCCTGATGCACGACGTGTGTGCCAAAGGCAGTCGTGAGATGCTGCACCGAGATAATGGGGGCCACTGTCATATACCCATCTCGTTAAAAAGAATGGCATACAAGGCATCGATCAGGATCACACCCGTAATCGCAGTCACCACCGAAGCAGTCGTGCCACGGCCCAGACTTTCAGTGTTTGGTTTGATGCGTAATCCAAAGTGACACGCCACCAGCGCAATCCACGCGCCAAACGTGACGCCCTTGATCACACTAATCCAATAATTTTTGATGCCAATCGCATCTGGCAGTTGGCCGAAGAACCACTCAACCGTTAAACCAAGCTGGAACTTCGCGGCCAGCATCCCGCCAATTAACGCAATAGCATCGGTCCAGAGCACCAACAGCGGCATTGCAATCGCCAGGGCAATGACGCGCGGCAAGATCAACCGCTGTCCGTGCGAGATCCCCATGACTTCCATCGCATCAAGCTCTTGTGTGACGCGCATCACACCAATCTGTGCCGTGATGGACGAACCAGAGCGACCTGCAACCAGAATTGCCGCCAGAATCGGCCCAAGTTCTCGGACCGTCGCAACACCCAAGAGCTTGACAATGAACTGCCCCACCCCAAACACCGCAAGCTGCTGCGCAGAGAGATACGACAGCACGATGCCGATCAGGAATCCAACAAGTGCCGTGATGCCGAGCGCCTGCGCGCCCACCCGATACACCTGCGCCGAGATTTCACGCCAAGGCCCGCGCGAGGGTCGCAACATAAAGCGGCCCAAATCACCCATGAACTCGCCAAGCATCCTCAACAAGCCAAGGCCATGCTCTGCCGCCACAAACACGCCAAGCCCAATGCTTCGGACCCAGCCTAGCAAATCTGTTGGTTGTGCGGCTGGTGACGGTTCAACGGGATATTCAGCCAGCACATCAAACAGGGCACGCTGGCTATCGGTGATTTGTATGCCCGCAGGCAACTTCGCGCCCCAACGCTTCCAGAGCAATTGCGCGCCCACGGCGTCGAACTTGGCAATGCCGGTCAGATCCCAGCCCATGCTGGGCTGCACACGGTCGAGCAGCGCTTGTCGTCGCTGGACTTCGCCTGTGGTGGCAAGCGCCTGTACGTTCCAATCCCCGCTCAGACGGCACAGCTTGTCGTCTAAAACGACCAGCCTGTCTGCCTGCGAAGAAGTCGAACTAAGCGTCATGCAAAGGATACGTATCCATAAAGTACCCCCATCATAATTCACCCCGTAAAATCAGGTGATGACAATCGATTCACACGCTGCGATTCCGTTCCCTACGCCCAACACGTTTCGTGAGAGGCTTGGTGCGTTGTTGCCAGAATTTCAAGCCGTGGACTGGGTAGAAAGTACCGGATCGACAAACAAGGATCTGGGAGATTTGGCGCGGACGATGGGGGGTGCTTTTGCCACCTCTTCTGCCGACTCTTGGCCGCGCTTGCTTGGCGCCCACCTGCAAACAGCGGGCAAAGGCCGTGCTGCACGCCCCTGGCATAACACCGCAGGCGAGTGTCTGATGTTCTCTTGTGGCTTTGCCCCAAAAATTGGTGCGGGCGAGCTTCCAGGTATCGCACCAGCACTCGGGGTTGCCAGCTGCCTGGCCTTGCGCAGCGTCCTCACGCCTTTACTGGGTGCGCGCGCTGCCCATCAGCTCACCCTCAAATGGCCAAACGATCTGCAATGGAAGGGCGCCAAGCTCGCTGGCATTTTGGTGGAAACCGCGCCGTCGGCTAAGCCACAACAACCTCTGCTTGTGATCGGCATGGGGCTCAATCTATCCGGTGCTGCAGCGCTGGCGGCAGATCTCAACCGTCCAGTTGCTGATCTTTCACAGATTCTGATGGGCCACGCCTTTGATCCCATCGCGCTCGTCGCCACGCTCGCACAAGCTTGGCAGCGCACCCTGCACGATTACGCCGCAAAAGGGTATGCTGCTTTTGCGCCACGCTACCAGGAAGTCGACGGATTACTGGGTGAGCATGTCGATGTCATCGATCAGGGCAAACTGCTACACACTGGCATTGCATGCGGCACTGATTCCATTGGTCGCTTAAAGATCGAGACCGCATCTGGCATCTTGCCCATTCTGGTGGGTGACGTCTCGATTCGACCCCGCACTCAAACCCGCTCAAGCCCGACGAGGGATGCATGATCATTTTGATGGATGTCGGTAACACGCGTATCAAGCTCGGCTGGCAACATCCGGGCCTCGGGCGCGAAGCCGCTGCCCATGCTATTACCTTGAATCCGCTCGCCGATCTACGCGAGCGCCTGCGCAAATGGCTGACCGCACTTCCTGTGCAACCGACCACCGCACTCGGCGTGAATGTTGCCGGACGCGTCGTCGCAGAACATCTTCAACAAGCGCTACAAGAGATCCATTGCACACTGCAATGGATCACGCCGGCCGCATCGCAAGCCGGTGTCACGAATGGGTATGCGCAACCCGAGCAGCTCGGCGCTGATCGCTGGGTGTCGATGCTGGGCCTTGCCGCACGCTTTAAGACCGCGCATCCACCGCTAGTGCTCGCAACCTTCGGTACCGCCACAACGATCGACACGCTCAATCCGAGCAATCATTTTGAAGGCGGTTTGATACTGCCGGGCCCTGCACTGATGCGCCAATCGCTCGCGCAGGGCACGGCGAACTTGCCTCTCGCTTCGGGAGCAGGCACAGACTATCCGCGCCAAACGTTACAAGCCATCTCGACAGGCGTAGTAGCCGCACAAGCCGGCGCCGTGCATCGCCAGTGCCTGATCACA
>CAIYWO010000386.1 GCA_903929925.1 uncultured beta proteobacterium
AAAACCAAATCTACAAAACCAATATCCCAGGAAAGACATAACAATGCGCCAGTCATCACGTCGTGATTTCATAAAAGGCTCTGCTGCGTCTGTTGCTGCAGTCGCTAGCACGCAGGCCTTAGGTCAATCTCCAACTCAAGCGTGCACAGGTACTGTTGAGCTTCAGGCAGCAGCGGCAAGACAGCTTCAGGCGACGACGTCCGGGTGGAACGATGGCTTGGCTCATCCCATCCCGTACAAAAACGCTCCGGGCCAGGGGAAAGACAGGGCGATTGTTCTGGGCGGTGGCTCGGAGTACATGAGCTCGTTTCTCGTTGGATATTTTCATGCGATGTTGAGCAATAGTGTTGACTTACGCTTGGCGGACATTGTGGTCGGAACATCGGCGGGTGCAGTGCTGGGTAGCGCTTTATTAGGTGGCCGTCTAGATTTATTTTCTGCAGAATTTAATCTTTTGGCTTCCTATCCAAAGATCATGGCTAAGTTAGTGCCAACAAAGTCCTTCTCGCCTAGCCAAGAGCGTGTGATGAAGATGGGTATTGATGCTAAAGACGGCAGCCCATCCACCATTCAGGCGATTGGACATGCGGCCATGGCGGCCAAATCTATTTCTTCAGAAAAATTTGAAACGAATATCAAAGTTTTTTTGGGTGATATGAAAAATATTCCCCCAAAAATGTATATCACAACGATTGATTGCTATACCGCCGAGCGTTTAGTCATTGCACCTGACTCAGGTGTGTCTGTCATCACAGCATGCTCAGCCAGCGCGTCAGCGCCGGGCGTGACAGGACCAACTTGGGTGAAAGATCGCGTCTGCATGGATGGCAGCATCGGTTCAACCGAAACACATTGCGATATTGTGGCAGGCTCAAAGAGAGCGCTGGTGGTTGCCTTAGCCGACACGATTGAGCAGGAAAAAGAAGGCCTTCGTTTAAATCGGTTGCCTAATACGATTTTGCAGGAAGTAAAAGATCTCGAGGCCGCTGGCACCAAGACAAAGCTCGTCGTTGTTGGAATGTTACCTGGAAGAAAAACACTCAGTGTTGTCGACCCAGGCATCATGGAGCCTGCGATCAAATATGGGTATGAGCGCGGAATGCAAGATTTACCTGAGATGAGACGTTTTTGGATGTCGGCGTAAACGATTTCGACAAATAGTGGTTGCAGCGGTGCCTCAATTACCTTGAGTGATTCCCATCAAACGACGATAGCCGTTTGCGATATGGATTTTGATAAATTTGGAGACATCAATACCCATTATGGTCACGCAGTTGGTGATCTAGTACTTAAGGCGGTTGCCGAACGCTTAGAATTTTGTGTTCGTACCAATGACACCGTTGCGCGGCTGGGTGGTGATGAATTTGTTGTCCTGCTAACGAGCATCGAAGACCAAGCATAGCTTAGTCTGATCCTGAGCAAGATTCAGTCGGAGTTTAAGCGGCCAATTGAGCATGCTGATGACGCTATGTACCGGGCCAAGAAATCGGGTAGGAACAGAGTATTTATTCGATCTTTGCCATGAATTGCAAACTCCCGAGTGATTAGCGAAGATATTTCAGTTACGATCAAAGCACTTTTGTCGAACACTTAACGGGTCGACTAGAGTGGTAGTCTCGTCCCCTAAGAGCGATGTGTGGAATCGATTGTTCAAAAAATTTAAACCCAAAGGAGTAGAAATGAACGCCTTACGTTGCCTGTGCACTGACTGTAACGACACTCGTGTTAGTTCCTCGAGACGAGGTTTTCTCAGAGGTGCCGCCGCCGCCGCTGCCGTGGGAGCATTCTCACCTTATGCGTTTGCAAAAGGGACCTCCGTTCCGCGTCCAGAAAATGTGATGACTCCAGATGCTGCGATAGAACGACTGATGGCTGGTAACGGTCGCTTTGCTTCCGGCAAAATCACTGCGTATGATTATGCCGCTGCACGCGGAATGCTAAAAAAGGCACAGAATCCGTACGCCTGTATTTTGAGCTGTGCTGACTCGCGGGTTGAACCCTCTATTTGTTTTGATGAATCATTGGGTGACCTGTTCATTACGCGCGATGCAGGTAACTATGTGAATGTCGACTTGCTGGCGAGCCTGGAGTATGGAACTGCTGTATTGGGCGCTCCACTCATTATGGTGTTAGGTCACACACAGTGTGGTGCTGTTAAGGCGGCAATTGATGCTGAAGAAAACAATACAGATTATCCTGGACATATTCAGATCATCTCCTCAGCGATTGCATGGCCAGTACAGAAAGCCCGAGCTAAGAATCTTGTCGGTGACGATTTGCTAAAAGCAGTCACGATTGAGAACGTTCTGAGTAATGTGGAGATGCTCAGAAAATCGACTCCGTTGCTCAATCGCTTAATCAAAACCGGTAAGCTTAAGGTAATCGGGGGTGTATATCATCTCGAATCTGGTCGTGTCGAGCTTGTGACTTAATCTGCCACGATAAGGTGGACGGGGCTCCCCCAAATCTCTGGAGATACGCATGAAACGGTTGAAATTACCGGTGTGTTGTGTCGCCTTAGCCTTGGCGGGTTGCGCGGACGTTGCCAACTATCAAGCCAATCTGCAAACCTGGGTTGGACGCAGCGAGCAAACGCTGGAAGCCACGTGGGGGGCTCCGACGTCCATCACGCAGAATGAGAATGTTCGGCAAGTGACCTATATCCGAAATGATGGCACCTTTGTGGCGGGCAGCTATTGGGGACCTAGGGTGCAGTCATTGTTTTGTACAACTACATTTTCTATTGTGAATGGCTTAATCACCC
>CAIYWO010000387.1 GCA_903929925.1 uncultured beta proteobacterium
AACGGTGCCAAAGGTGGCGCATAGCGCAACTGGTCAGGACCAAACGGATACTTGTCCGGCGGACCAAATACATGAAAATGCGCGTCGCAAGCGTTTGCGGGTGCAGTGAAAGCAACTTTTTCGTTTAAATCAAAAGACACGAGACAGACTCCAGCTTCTTAGGGTGTTGAATCACTTAGGTGGTGAATGAGTAGGTACAGAGTACGTACAGAATTATTTTTTAATGTCACCGATTAAGGCACGCAAAGCCGCAGCGTCTTTACTTGCTGCAGCGGCCAAGTAGGTGGTGTCGCTACCTGCAATCAAAAAGCGTGCACCTAAGCCAATTAATTGGGTTTGCAGTTCAGCATCACCGCGTATCCCGCCGATGCCCATGGCGATGCCGTGCTTCTTACAGGCTTGCGCAACAGTTTGATAGGCTTCGAGCAGTTTGGGGTGACGCAACTGACCAGGGATGCCCATCTCGGTACACAAATCATTCGAGCCAATCAACAGCATATCGACACCTGGCACGGCAGCGATAGTATCCGCATTCGCGATACCTTCAGGCGTCTCGAGCATGATGACAACCATGTTGTCTGCATTGCCTGTCTCATTGACTTGCGCAAGTGGCATCGCCTTGTAAGCCGTTGCAGGCCCCGCACCCATGACGGAGCGGTGTCCAACAGGTGGATACTTGGCGTAAGAAACGATGGCAGCCGCTTGCTCGGGCGTATTGACATGCGGCAAGATGACGCCTTGCGCACCACCGTCGAGTGCACGCGAGATGTCCTGACCCAGATGGCCGGGTACGCGTACCAGTGGTGTCACACCATAGGTGATGGCCGTGATGCAAATCGCGGAGGTCGCCTCAAAACCGATCGGGCTGTGCTCCATATCGACATACAAGCAGTCAAAGCCAGCAGCGCCTACCAGTGGGCCAATATCGACGGTGCGTGCCTGACGCAGACCCATGCAAAGGGACACCTCACCAGCGGCGAGTCGTTGTTTAAGTTTGTTTTCCATCTGGGTGATTCCTGTGTTGCGCTGATGTTGTACTTACTCGGCTGTGATGTTCGCGCGTGCGATGACTTCGGACCAGAGTGTGATCTCGCCTTGAACCATCTTTGTGAAGACGGCTGAGGTGGTTGCGATTGGACGCACACCGGCGCCGGTAAAGACCGATACGACTTTAGGTGTGGCAACAGCTTTGGCAATTTCTTTTTGCATGCGCTCGACGATCGCGGGTGGCGTGCCGGCGGGTGCCATCATGCCGAACCAGTACATCATCTTGTAGCCAGGAAAGCCCGCTTCAGCGAACGTGGGTACATTAGGCATGGCGGGATGACGTGCATCGCCACTGACGGCCAGGCCAAGCAGGCGGTTGTCTTTGATATACGCCGAGGTTGAGCCAGCACTACCGATCGCGATGTCGACACGGCCTGCTGCAACATCGACCATCGCGGCCGCAATACCTTTGAAGGGGATGTGCACCAGCTGCGCCTTGTTTTGCATCAAAAAGGCTTCCATGGCGAGATGGGCCGAGGAGCCCTGACCACCAGACCCAAAGTTGAGCTTGCCAGGATTCGCGCGTGCGAAATCAATGGTCTCTTTCAGTGTCTTGGTATTAAGGGTGGGGCGCGCAACCAATACAGCTGGGCCATCCGCAAGCAGCGAAACCTGAATGATCTCTTTGGGGTTGTAGGGCAGCTTTTTGTACA
>CAIYWO010000388.1 GCA_903929925.1 uncultured beta proteobacterium
ATTAGCAACGATTGCGCCATCCGTTGTGATGACGTTCGTGATTGGAGTGAAGTCTTTACTTGGGTTGAAACCTAGATTTTTTGTGACATGTGGCGCGATCGACATTGCACTTACTGTCAACAGCCCCAGGGTGTAGCCATCAGGCTTGCTGCGCGCTACATATTGGGTACCGATGTTTCCGCCCGCTCCTACTTTGTTTTCTACGATAACAACCTGATTGAGGTATTTGGTCAGATTTTTAGCAACTTCTCTGCCAGCAATATCCGTCACTCCACCAGGAGGAAACGGCACCACCAGCGTGATCGGCTTATTAGGATAGTCGGCTTGCGCTAACGCATGCATCGGTGCGCAACATAGCGAGGCGGCGACAAGAACAGATAAGGAATTCAATCTCATTGGGTCTCCAGATTATTTTTTTATGTCTACAGAATTAATATACCCCTGATGGGTCACATCGAGCGCGGCTCCCTCCTTACGAGCCATCCGGGCGTCTTCTCCGGAAAACACCAACTCAATTTGCATACCCTCAGGGTCTCTAAGAAACAACTGATGTATTTCTCGGTCTGGTACGCCGAACTCTGTGAAGGAGACATCATGACGTCGAAGTCGCGCGCGCGTCGCTTCTAAGTCATTCGCTTTAAAGGCAATGTGATCAAAGGCATCACTGCTCCGGCTACCAGGTACACGTCCCGTTGATATATGTACTACGGCACGCTGACCTATATACATCCAGGCACCAGGGCGAGAGAAAGGCGGTCGCACGCCCTCGGTCAGTCCCAGAACCTGCGCATAAAAAAACCGCATACGTTCTAGATCACCGGTCGTGACGTTTACGTGGTCCACATCCGAAATTGCCATTGCCGCCTCCTTGATTGGGGACTTCCCTAGCATCAAATAGAAATACCTTGTTATCCACTCGTGCTGTCAAGTATAAGATCGCTAGACATTTAAAAAATATCATCTCAAAAAAAATGACAATAAACACCCCAATCCTTGACAAGCCACTGCCATATGGACGCCCGATTACTCTTGAGCGGGCGAAAAAAATGATGTTAGCGGCAGAAATCGAAGCGCAAAACAATCACTGGCCAGTCGCTATTGTGATTGCTGACTCGTCCGGCAGCTTAGTACTCGCCCAGCGCCTTGATCACACACAACATTCGAGTATGTCGATTGCGACTGGCAAAGCGATGACTGCGGTGAACTTCCGGCGGCCAACCAAAATGTTTCAAGATGGCATCGCTGCAGGCGGCGAGGGTCTGCGCTTTATGGCGGTCCCCGGCGTCACCCCGCTCGAGGGAGGATTCCCTATCGTTGAAAATGGGGAAGTGATTGGAGGGATTGGGGTCTCAGGCGTACTCTCACACCAAGACGCTCAAGTCGCTTTGGCCGGGATGGCCGCCATTCGATAAAGATTTAATGAACGGTCGGCAATACCGGCGGGAAGGATCGGTTGTATTTGTTGTGCTTATGTAAAACCATAAAAATTAGGAGACCATAATCATGCTGTCAACAGTCATAAAAACCGTAGGTACTTTTGTAATAGGAAGTGTTCTAGCTGGTACTGCGCTAGCTCAAACCAACTTTCCAACTAAGCCGGTCAAAATTGTGGTTCCCTTCACCGCGGGAAGTCAGGTCGATATCGTTGCCCGCGAACTTGGGCGTGGCCTGCAAGACAAGTGGGGACAGCCTGTCATTGTAGAAAATCGTCCGGGTGCAGGCGGCACGATCGGTAGCCGTATCGTTGCCACCGCAGATCCCGATGGGACGACGTTGATGTTTACCTCAGCATCGCACGCGATCAATCCAACGCTTTACAAGTCTCTTCCTTATGACACGCTCAAAGACTTTACGGGCGTGACCTTTGGAACAAGTGTTCCAAACGTATTGGTCGTTTCTCCCTCGCTAGGGGTCAAGACTGTACAAGACCTGATCAAGCTCATTAACTCGCAGCCTGGTAAATTAAATTTTGCCTCCGCAGGTGTCGGCAGTGGGACACACTTCAACGGCGAAATGTTTAAAGGCATGGGCAAGCTTGATATTGTGCACGTCCCCTATAAAGGTACTGGTGAGGCA
>CAIYWO010000389.1 GCA_903929925.1 uncultured beta proteobacterium
ATCTCTGAAATCTTCTTCTTGATTCGCAGTCTCGTTTACTGAAACTACTGGTACATAACTAGGCATTAGGAGCTGCAGATTTTGTAAGTCTGGAGCCTGCAAGAACGTGGTGTTATTGTATTCGATATCATCGTCAAAGCCGTTGATGTTCTGACCAACAACCTCCTGATCGAAGATATTGACGGATTTGCTCAATTGCGTCGCTTCATATTTGCCATCGAGCAGCGAGTTCATTTGCGAAATGACGTCGACGGCATCCTGTTCAATCGACGTATAATCAATAGTTATGGATTCAAAGTAAGATCCTGGTGGCTCAGAAGCAAGAGAGGGCACACCACCGAGCTTCTGTTGCCTTGGGAGAAAGGTATCCAAAATCTGTGTCGACGGATCGGAGTTTACAGACCTGGAGCCATACTTGGTTTGCCACAGTGACGGTTTATCACTTGAGGGCTTGTCGCGGGCTTTCCCTTTGGTAGTATCTCTTCTCACCATTGATTAGCTGATACCGTTGAAGCAAAAGTCATCATGATGAGATCAAGGGAATAACAATGAGATCGATAAAAATACGAGAATTCGAATTAAATTATTTTCATTTCTCGAAAAGCTCAGACGTTGTTGGTGACCGATCACCACAAGGGTTCACCTCGCAGCAATTTCCTCTGGAAGCTTTTCATCGCCAACAATATTTGAGCCACATATTCATATGCAATCACGTTGACCGATCACAATGACTATGGAGAGCAGTAATAGCACCAAAATGTCGATCGACGAGCTGCAGGCAAGAGGCGATCACTTTACTCGTCAATTGATCAAGGAGAAGCAACGCTTCTCAACCCTTCTGGCCGAGCGCGAAGCGAACAATATCAAAATTGCCGAGATCCGAGAATCGAATAAGCAAAAGGCAATGAGTCTCCTAAACAAGTACGCCACGACGCCAAACGATGCGTACCATCGTGTGGACGGATTGAATCCGTCTAAGTTGGCCGAGGAGAATCAAAAGAAGAAGGTCAAACAGATGGAAAGCACGTTGGACAAGGCACTGTTAAAGCAGGGCGAGGTTCATACAGAAAACGAGGCCATCAAATTCAAGATCGACGAGTTGAGGAGGAAAATATACAACAACGCAAAGAACAAAGAGCGAATGGAGAAGGAGCTTGTCGACGTCAAAGAGGACGTGGAAGAAATGCTTAAAAGAGCAGCCGTCGTAGCAACCGAACGGGAGCGGCTTGTGGACCGTCGACAGCAGGTCCTACAGCATGACAACGAGAAACAAAAAGCATTCGACAAGGAATATAACGAGGTGTGTCTACTCATAGCCAAGCAGGCCGAGTCTCTGGCGGAATCGGTCGCCAAGGCTGCAGACAGCGTCACTGCACAGCTAAATATTGCTGATGACAGCGGGGGAATGAGCTCACCAGGTCCAGATACCGTTGATGACACAAAGCGCCTGGAGGATAAGATTGCAGCCCTGGACTTGGAATATGAAGCAACGCAATCCAATTTGCGGGATGTAATGCAGAAGATTCAAGATTTTGAGGATAAGTTCAAAGAGCTAAGAGCTGTGAGCGGGCTTTCATCCATTGATGATATCGTATCCACCTTCACTAAAAATGAAGATGAGCGGTTCTCGATGTTCAACTACATCCAAAGTGTCCATAACGATTGCGATAAGACCATGGAACATGCAGCCAAGGTTAGGGACGAGATCAGAAAGTATAGAACTGCTATAATGAGCGAAGAGAGCAGTCGTGCGGCTACCATGAATATCTATTCGGACAGTCTGCAGGAAGTGGAACGGGAGAGGGAGCAGCTAAGTGAAAGTGCCATTGAAGTTAGGAGAACCATCGAGTCCATTTCACACAGGGTGACCGCTCTATTCTTCAAGTTGAAATGCAACGAGCTGAAATTAGAAGATGCGGGGCTTGTACCTAAAAACGGCGTTCCTTCGCTTCGTCAAAGTGATGATAGGAAATTGGCCAACATCGGAGGCGGAGAAGTGTCGGAGCAAAACATTCTCAATCTGATGGAGCTTATTGAAATAAGATCAATCCAAATTGTTGAAGCATTCCAGAATCAAATGGCCGCGTCAAAGAGATCGAGGAGACATAGTCTGATATTAGTAAGTATATTGTACTCTTTCTCGTCGTTTGATTTCCAAGTCGACTCACGCATACATTCTTCGGTTCAGGCACCAACAATGTTTTCCCAGGCTATAGCAAACGTGCAACGCGACAATGATTCGGCTGAGGACGTATCAAGCGACAAATCTGGATCCGAGGCCGAGTCATCAGACGATGGTGGAGATGAAGGGTTTCAGCATCTGATTTCGCTGGACGGTCTTCGTCGCGAAGAAGGTGCCCGAGTTACCATGCACCATCGTGCAACGATGTTGGTAAAGCCGCAAGAGACTACCACAACACAGAACTGAGAGCTTACAGAACTGAGAGCTTAACGAGGCCTCTAGTCCAGTCGTGTGGATTGATTTGCAGCTTCACGAAGCTGGTTACAATTGCATGCTTAGGCTGTACACAACGTTTTGTTGACTTCCTATAAGACTGGAATAATTCTCAAACAACCCTTTCAGTCATGGCGATTTCTACCATCCCTTCTTCGTTTTTGTTGTCTTCCTCATCCGAATCAACCGAGTCGTCTACATTGGCTTGCACCACAGGCATGTATTGAATTCTAGATGAATCAGTATTAATCACCTCATCGTCCCGTGCGTACATCACAGAGGAAACGAATACAAGCACGCATCCACCAACGAACAACCGCGATATAGTGAAACCAAACACCCACGCCGAAACTATCGTCGATGTGACGATGGAAACTGAGGTTGCAAATGACTTCAGGATATTATCAGCATATTTTATTACGGCTGCCACAACCAACCCACCACCAGCTTCTAAAGCAATGACGAGCACTACCAGCCTACTGTATCCTTGGAAGAAGCCGTTTGTTAATATTGCCTGATGATCCTTAACAAATGCCGTTATGAGTGCTATGATCAATGCAAAGACGCTGAGTTGTACATTCTTCGCCCATATGGACGGCGGCTCACGAGGAGGACCCATCGTGGTATCAGTCGAGCGGGGCTTGATAACCAATTCAAAGTACACGCCCCCAAAGCCAGATGTACATCACGCGCCGAGCACGGCAAGGACACCCACCCATCGATGCTGTTCCTGATAACTTTTAGATGCATTCTCATCCACTTTATCTAATTGTACGAGCGATACGCCCAGTGTTAGCACGAATAAAGCTATAATTTTTGTTCCATTCAACTTCTTTCCGAGTAGTAGTACAGAGAAAAGTGCCGTGACAAGAATCTTCGTTTGATATGTCACTTGGAATACCGCAGCATCCAAATTAGATATTGCAAGATACAACAAATTCTTCTGAAGTGTATACAGACCTGCAAGACCTGCCATCCTGAAATCAAATTTCAGTTGTTCTCCAAGATACTCTCGGAATGAATTGTGTTGTCTCGCTGATGCATTGTCAATTTGAATTGGTCGGAATGAACAATCATCATCATCAATATCGTCTTCCTCGTTACCAACACCATCACGATCGTCATTCACAATCATCTCGCTCATTCCTAATCGATCGTATCCCACACCTCGATCACTAACACTCCACAAATAGGATATGACCAATATACCCAAACATGTGAATAGCTTCATCGCCTCATCACAGCAAACAGCCGTCGAGCCTAGATACATCGTGCCAGGTCGGGTGCGACTGTATCGCATTAAAAGGACTAGACATGTATTCTGTATCACTAGTATGATAAGAACGAGATACTTAGGCGAGCATGGTGGTAGGAGGATCATGGGGGGTGAGAACAGGGAGCTCGTGCAGCTTTTGGCGGTATCGTATATAGTAGCCCGCCAAAGAAGTGGGTGGCAACGTTTCTCCGAAATCAGCTCAAACGCTATCAGTCTAATAGAGGTGCTTTACTTTGCCGGCATCGACGCGGCGCGCTTTAAGCGCCCGGTGGAGCCGGGCGATCAGCTCTTGTTGGAGGTGGAGTTGCTACGCATGAAAGCGGGTATTTTTAAGTTCAAAACACGCGCCAGTGTGGCTGGTGAGACGGCAGTGGAAGCTGAGCTGACCTGCGCCATGCGCAGCATCGCGCCCAAGGAGTGATATGAGCGGCATTCACCCTACCGCGCTGGTTGATGCGGGCGCTGAGCTTGATGCGAGCGTGACGGTTGGCCCGTACACCGTCATCGGTCCGCATGTGCGCATTGGTGCGGGAACCTCGGTGGGCCCGCATTGCGTCATCGAAGGCCACACCACCATAGGCCGTGACAACCGCATCTTTCAGTTCAACTCGCTCGGGGCCATTCCCCAAGACAAAAAATACGGCGGCGAGCCCTGTGAGTTGGTGATAGGCGACCGCAACACCATCCGTGAGTTTTGCACTTTCAATATCGGTTCGCCCGGCGATGTGGGCGTTACGCGAGTGGGTGACGACAACTGGATCATGGCTTACGTACACCTAGCGCATGACTGCCAAGTGGGCAACAACACTATTTTTGCGAATAACGCGCAATTAGCTGGCCACGTACATGTGGGCGATTGGGTGATATTGGGCGGCTTTACCGTGGTACACCAGTTTGTCCGCATCGGTGCCCACAGCATGACGGCCATGTGCTCGCTGCTGTTTGCTGATTTGCCGCCTTTTGTCATGTGCCAGGGCCAACCTGCGGCGGCGCGCTCCATGAATTACGAAGGCTTGCGCAGGCGTGGTTTTTCGCCGGAGCGCATTGCCGGCGTAAAGTCCATGCACAAAGCCCTGTACCGTCAAGACCTGAGCCTGGAGGCGGCGCAGGCACAGATTGCCGCCATCAGCCAGGCCCAGCCGCAATGCGAACCGGACGTACGCATGATGAACGACTTTTTGCAACAGACCAGTGCCCAGCGCGGCATCGTGCGCTGAACGTGAGTCATCCCGACGCCGCGCTGCGCTCCCTGGCCATGGTGGCGGGCGAAGCCTCTGGCGACATGTTGGCCGCTTTGCTCTTGCAGGCGGTGCAGCAACGCTGGGCGGGTGTACCTGCGTACGGCATCGGCGGCCCGCGCATGGCCGAGCAAGGCTTTGAGGCCTGGTGGCCGCACCACAAACTGGCGGTTCACGGGCTGGGTTGGGATGTGTTGCTGCGCTACCGGGAGATTGTCGGCATCCGCAAGCGTTTGCTCCAGCGTTTGCTCGAGCAACCTCCATCGCTTTTCATCGGCGTGGATGCGCCCGATTTCAATCTGGATCTAGAAGCTAACTTGCGTGTGCGCGGCGTCAAAACTATGCACTTTGTCTGCCCCTCGGTCTGGGCGTGGCGCGCCGAGCGTTTGCTCACGATGCGGCGCAGCGTGGACCATGTGCTGTGCCTGTTTCCCTTTGAGCCTGCCTTGCTGGCGCAGCACGGCATAGCCGCCACCTATGTGGGCCACCCGCTGGCACAAGTCATTCCCATGCGTGTGGACCGGCAGGCGGCGCGCCAGCAACTGGGCTTGCAGCCAGAAGACGATGTACTGGCCCTGCTACCGGGTAGCCGCCGTTCCGAAATTTTGCATCTCGCCCCATTATTTTTCCAGACAGCCGCTCGCATTGCCAATGCCAGGCCGCATGTCAAATTTTTGCTGCCCGCCGTGCCCGGCCTGGAGACCTTGATAAAAAAGGCCGCACAAGACAGCGGCATGGAAGGCCGGGTACAGATCGTGTACGGCCAATCGCACAAGGTGTTGGCGGCTTGCGATGCCACTTTGATCGCCAGCGGCACCGCCACCTTGGAGGCCGCCTTGTTCAAGCGCCCGATGGTGATCGCCTACCGCATGGGCGCCTTGAGCTGGCACTGGATGCGGCGCAAGCGTTTGCAACCTTGGGTGGGTTTGCCCAATATTTTGATTGGCGAATTTGTGGTGCCCGAGTTTTTGCAAGACCAGGCCACCCCCCAAGCACTGGCCGATGCCTCTTTGCATTGGCTCGATTGCAAGGCCTCAGACCCATCCGTGTTGCACCAACTTGAAACGCGCTTTGATGCCTTGCACGAGAGCCTACGGCGCGACACCGGAGCGCTTGCGGCCCAGGCCATAGACAATATGCTCCATGCCTAAGCCAACCGGCCCTGTTCAAACCGCCCTTCAATGGGGGGCGGGCGGCTTGGTGGCTGGCGTGGACGAGGCTGGCCGGGGGCCTTTGGCCGGTCCGGTGATGGCCGCAGCCGTCATCCTTGATGAGAAGTACCCCATTCGCCATCTCGCAGATTCCAAAACGCTCACGGCCAAGCGGCGCGATTTTTTGTTCGATGAAATACGCGCCAAGGCCTTGTGCTTTTCGGTGGCGCAGGCTTCGGTGGAAGAAATTGACGAACTCAATATCCTGCAAGCCACCTTACTTGCCATGCGCCGCGCAGTGCAGGGTTTGCGCTTGCCGCCAAAGCTAGTGCTGGTCGATGGCAATCGCCTGCCGGTGTTGGACATGCGCGCCGAAGCGATTGTGAAAGGCGATAGTAAAGTGGCAGCAATTTCGGCGGCATCCATCTTGGCCAAAGTCAGCCGGGATCGCTGGTGCGCCCAGTACCACCAACAATTTCCGCAGTACGG
>CAIYWO010000390.1 GCA_903929925.1 uncultured beta proteobacterium
ACACCGAATACCGGAATCAAAAACGAACAGGTCAGCGCCTTAGACGGCCCGATGCGCATTAAGAGCCGGTAATACATGACGTAGGCTAACGATGTACACAACACGACTAGTGCAAGCAAGGCGCCCCAGGCTCTTGTGCTGATGGCCTCTTGCGGCCAGGTGTACCAGGTCAGGGGGAGCAGGGCGATGCCAGCCGCGATCAAGGAGCCCGTTGCTGCAGCGATCGGGTCTACGCCCATCAGATACTTCTTTGTATAGCTTGCCGCGACACCGTAAAACGAGGGGGCGGCAACGCCAGCCAGCACCGCTAGCAAAGATCCCGCAGCACCCAACGACAGCTTGTCCCAGACTAGTACAACGATCCCGGTAAAGCCAACGATCAAGCCCAGCAATCGAGCGGGCGGCAACACGTCTTTGAGCCAGAGCCAAGCCACAGCGGCCCCCCAAAGTGGGGTTAGGGCGTTAATGATGGACATCGTGCCCGACGGAATACTCATCGTGGCGTAGTTAAATAACACGAAAGGGACGGCCGAATTACACATCCCCACCACCACGATGCCACCCCAGTGCGCACGCAGTATTCCAAGCCTACCTTGCAAAAGTAAGAGCGGCAGCAGAAGGAGCCCGCCCCCAAGGGTACGAATGCCAGACAGGGCGATCGGCCCAAAATCCGGTACCGCCATGCGGATAAATAAGAACGAGCTTCCCCAGATCGCGGCAATCAATATCAGGTCAATTACATCAGCGCGGCGCATTCTAGGCTCGTTAAGTACCCTTACAATGTCGGTATTGTAAGGTGCAGGCGATTCCCCATGAATATTCTGTTGACAGGCGGTGCAGGCTACATCGGCAGCCATACGGCGGTTGCCTTGTCTGCGGCCGGTCATCGGGTGGTGATTCTGGATAACTTTTGCAATAGCCAGCCCGAAGCGGTTCAGCGTATTCAGCAGATCACAGGTCAACTTATCACGGTTGTACGCGGAGATATTCGCGACACCTCACTCGTCAATCACACGTTGCAGTATCACGCGATCGAGGCGGTGATTCACTTCGCAGGTCTTAAGGCCGTGGGTGAATCCGTCAAGATCCCGATCGATTACTACGCCAACAATGTGCAAGGCACGATTAGCCTGCTGCAAGCGATGCAGCGCACGCCTTGTCGAAGCTTAGTGTTCAGCTCGAGTGCAACCGTTTATGGCGACCCCCAATATTTGCCGATTGATGAACAGCACCCGACCGCTGCCACCAACGCCTATGGTCGCACCAAGCTACATATTGAACAGATCCTGGGCGATGTCGCATTGTCCGACCCCAGCTGGCGCTTGGCCGTCTTGCGCTACTTCAACCCGGTGGGTGCCCATCCGTCGGGCCTGATTGGTGAGAATCCAAACGGCATTCCCAACAATCTAATGCCGTTTGTCGCACAAGTCGCTGTGGGCAAGTTGCGCGAACTCAGCGTATACGGCAATGACTACAACACACCAGACGGCACTGGCGTTCGCGACTATATTCATGTGATGGATTTGGCTGAGGGCCACGTTGCGGCCTTGAACTATCTAAATAAGCATGCCGGGATTCATACGTTTAACCTTGGTACAGGCTGCGGTTACAGCGTGCTCGAAATGGTGGCCGCGTTCGAAGCCGCAAGCGCTCGACCCGTTCCGTACAAGATTACCCCACGTCGCGCGGGCGATATCGCAAGCAGTTATGCATCGGTAGATTTCGCAGCCAAACAACTCGGCTGGAAAGCGACGCGCGATTTAAAACAAATGTGTGAAAGCAGCTGGAAGTTTCAGCAAAGCGCTTCTTCGGTGACTAGCTAGCCAGACTTTAGGATACGGCGATGGTACGAAGGCTGTTGGTCAAAAAACTACCGCGTAAGGTTGCGCGCATCTGACAGCGCCATTAACCAGCCAATCATCAGCGCATAGAAACTCATGGTGCGCATGCCACGGAACATGAGTTCAGTGAGCCCAAACGCAAAGAACCCTAAGCAGACACATAAGCCCATTGCGGCTGCTACCCGCGCAGTTTGCGGCACGCCTTCCGCTAAACGCCGTAAAAAAATCCATGCCGGCACAAAATAAAGCAACAGTATTGCCAACAGCCCCAACAAGCCGTGACCAGCCATCATGTACAAGATATCGTTATGCGGCTCGTCGAACTCTCCATCAATCGTGAATCTAGAGACAATCTCTTTGTCGACATAAGTTTTGAGTGCGGGGCCAAACAAGTTAGTCGCACCATTGCCAAGCAGCGGGTTTTCTTTAAACATCAGCCACGACGCGCGCCACAGTTGTACCCGCACACACATCGAAGAAACCGTGTTCGGTGCGCTCGAGCAAATGACTAATTGATCCACGCCTTGTTGCAAGCGGGTACGCATCGTAGAGCTCGACGCAAAAACCGTTGCAGCGAGTGCTAACGCTACGACTGTTGGTAAAAACAGTTTGCGTGGCTTGAAACTACCCACCCAGAGGATTGAGCCGATCAGAATAAAAAACGGCATGGCCACCCAACCGCTGCGGGTTTGGGTTGTCATAAAACCTAACACGCCAGCAAAGCCAATCAGCGCTTTAATTGCGACTTCAGTGCGACGATAAGGTGTCAGCTTCCAGCCGATGGAGAGTGTTGACAGTGTGGCCAGCAGGATGAGGAGGTTGCCGTAAGAGACAGCGTTATGCTGTGGGAAATAATCGACGCGCTCAAGCTCGTGCCAGGTCCAGCTAAAGCCGATATAGGTTGCAGCGACAGTCCCGAGGGTTAGTCCCCAGGCGCCCTGTCGAAGCCATTGGGGGTTGAGGCTTAAGCAGGCGCCCAAGATAACCAGCGTGCCCAGGCTTAAGCGCAGGCCGCGTTCAAGCTCAGCCGTGTGGTTGCCACTGGAGGTCAGCATAGCAAACAAGACCATCAGTACCCAGTACCCCAGCGCCAGTCCGAGGCCTTGATAGTGGCGTAGCTCGGTGAGCGTCGTCCGGATACCGCCTGCTCGGCTAAAACAGATTGAAAGACATACGACGATCAGGGCGTAGAACACACCGCTGGTCTGTCCAATTTCTGTGAGCATGAGGGCAGGTAGCGCCGCAATTAAAAGGGCTACCAACGCCGAATCGATACGTTGTTTCAACATAACCAGAATGATAACGGTTTATGAACGACTTACATTTTTCATTCGTATTCTGGTGCATACAACCGCAACCGCGATAGACATTGCGACGCACAGTACTAGGCCAATCGTTACCCCAAGGTTGACGGACAGTCTGGCCACCACCATTCCCACGACTGCCGTACCAAAGGCGCTGCCGAGCGCTCGTGTCGTTTGGATCAGCGCAGACGCCACGCCCACATCGCGTTGCTCGGCCAGCATCTGCATGAAGAGGGTGTAATTGGGCAATAAAAACCCCAAGCCAATCCCACAAATAGACGTCGTCAGCAAAATCCACCACGTCGGGCTGGTGGCAGAGAACGTCAGGGTAAATACACAGCCCAGTGCCAGCAGCGCACCACCAAACACCATGAGTCGCGCTGGCTCGCTCTGGCGAGGATATAGCCGACCGTTCATGATGCTGCCCACCGAAGTCCCCGCGACGAGTGGCGCCATCAGTAACCCTGCATGGGCGGGGCTAAAACCAAAACCGTCCTGTAGCAACAGCGGGATGTAGAAAATTAGGATGAACATTACCGCGCCTGACAAGATGCCAGCCAGATTAATCAGACGTGCTTCAGAACTCTGCAGCACCCGCAGTGGAAAGATCGGCGTCTGCGCACTGCGTTCAACGGGCGCCAGCAGCACCGCAGCCATTCCACCCACGCACATCAGACCCAAGCCCCACAATCTAAA
>CAIYWO010000391.1 GCA_903929925.1 uncultured beta proteobacterium
ATCGTGACACCAAGCTCTTGCGCTTTCTCGAGTTTGCTACCTGCCTCTGTGCCCGCCACAACATACGAGGTCTTGCGCGAAACTGAACCACTGACTTTGCCACCCGCTGCAACAATCTGCTCTGAGGCCTCTTCTCGGGACCAGGTAGGCAAGGTCCCCGTCAAGACAAAGGTCTTACCGGACAGACCGGAGCTGCGCGCCGCTTCTTGCACCTGCGGCTCTACCCCCTGCGCCTGTAGGGCACGCACAACCTCTTGGTTATGTGCTTCAGCAAAGAAACGCGCGATGGAGCCCGCAACCACAGGCCCAACATCCGGCACGGCAAGTAAATCATCCTCAGTTGCGAGCATGAGCTTATCAATTGATCCCACGTGCAAAGCGAGGTCTCGTGCTGTGGTCTCACCCACATGCCGAATGCCTAACGCAAAAATCAGGCGCCCAAGCACAGGCTTTTTCGCTTTCTGAATCGCGTCAATCAAATTCTCGGCGGACTTTCGTCCCATCCGATCGTATTCAGCGAGCTCCTCGACTTGCAGGCTAAACAAGTCTGCAAGCGAATGTACACGTTCGCGATCAACCAACTGCTCAACTAGCTTTTCGCCTAAACCTTCGATATCAAGCGCCTTGCGACCGGCCGCATGAATAATGCTTTGCTTGCGTTGCGCGGCACAAAACAGCCCACCCGTACAACGCGCGATCGCCTCGTCCTCAACACGTTCGATGGCCGAACCGCATACAGGACACGCGGTTGCCATCACAAATTGCGTCGCAAAAATCGGCCGCTGATCCAGCACCGGACCAACGACTTCAGGGATGACGTCTCCGGCACGTCGCACGATCACTGTATCGCCGATTCGTACGTCCTTACGCCGGATCTCATCTTCGTTGTGCAGGGTTGCATTTGTCACCGTCACGCCACCAACAAAGACGGGAGCCAGTCGCGCAACAGGCGTAATCGCACCCGTGCGACCCACCTGTACTTCAATATCTAAAAGAGTTGTCGTCGCTTCTTGCGCGGGAAACTTATGGGCGATCGCAAAACGGGGGGCACGGGCAACAAAACCCAATACCTTTTGCGCGGCGAGTTCATCTACCTTATAGACAACGCCATCAATGTCATAAGGCAGTCGCGCGCGGCGCGCGCCAACCTGTTCGTAATAGGCCAGCAAATCTTCGGGTCCGTGTGCCACAACGTGCTGTGACACGTTGACAGGCAAACCTAAGCTCGCCAACCAATCCAGCATTTCACTATGGCGGGCAAAGCGAATGTCACCAACCTCACCCCAGCCATAGGCAAAAAAACGTAAGGGCCGCTGTGCGGTGATGCGTGAGTCCAGCTGCCGCAGACTTCCTGCTGCGGCATTACGGGGATTTACAAATACTTTGTCGTCGCGCGCACGTTGAGCTTCGTTGAGCCGATCGAAATCAGCGAGGTTCATAAACACCTCACCCCTAACCTCGAGCACCTCGGGAATCGTATGTGGCTCACCGGTCAGGCGCAGGGGAATCGTTTTGATCGTACGGATGTTAGTCGTAACGTCTTCGCCGGCCTGCCCATCGCCGCGGGTCGCAGCCTGCACGAGCAAACCACGTTCGTATCGCAAACTGATCGCCAGGCCATCGAGTTTTAATTCGCAAAAATAATCCACCGATGCGCTGCTTGAAAGCTTGCCTGCCGCGCGCAAGGTTTCGGTCACGCGCTTATCAAAAGCAAAGACCTCTTGCGCCTCAAATGCATTACCAAGAGACAACATCGGTACGCGATGTGTCACGCTCGCAAAGGCCGCCAGGGGCGCTGCGCCCACGCGCTGCGTCGGTGATGACGATGTTAGTAATTCAGGATGTTTTGCCTCAAGAGCCTGCAACTCGCGCATCAGCTGATCGTATTGTGCATCGCTGACGGTTGGGTCATCGAGCACGTAGTAGGCGTGGTTATGGCGTTCGATTTCTGCGCATAACCACTGCAGGCGCTCAGCGACCGAAAGCTCACTCACCCGCGTTTGTCCTCAGGCAAATACCCGACGTGCCCGGGGGCTGCCCGCAGCAAGCCCGGCTTGTTCAAGTTGTTGGTAAAGCGTCTTCAGGCGTTCGTCGATCACGGCATCTGCGCCTGGCTGCACCGGACGACCTTGATCATCCACCAGCTCAGCGCCCACACGACGAGCCAACTCAAAGCCCACCTCGACCATCTTCCCGAAAGCGCGCGTATCGGCTGGGCTGCAAGGCACATCTAACAGCAAGCTCAAGCGATCCACACCGGCCATACCGGCATCAAACGACTCAGCATCGGAGCGCGCCAAACTAAAACATACGAGACCATACTCGCCCAACCAAACCAACTGTCCGTCGGCCGGCACAAAGCCCATATTTTGCGCCGCACTGGTCACATCCGAAACGGGATGATTGGTTCCCATCAATAACGTCAGACCAACCTGCGTATCGAGTCCCGCGCACATATCATCCAGACGTGAGGCTGAATCCAGCACGCGCTGTTGGTCCGGACCTTCAATCGAGCATTCCAGTTGCTCCGCCAGGCTTTGCGCACGATTCCAGATCTGTGACCACTCAATCGCAGACAAGGCACCGCTACGGTTCGCTAATAACACCGCGAGATGCACAGCATCGTAGGACACGCTTGGATCAATCGTCGCGTGCAAATGTCCCTCTGCATCCTGAACAAAAATACGTACCGCTTTGCGACCTGCTGTCCGCAGCGGATGAACGAGCGGTGCAAGGTCTTCACCCAGCATTGGCCCTTGAAACGTGATTTCAATGACAATTTCTGTTGAAGGATCGGGCTCTTGCGCATCGAGCAGTGCATCAGGGTGTTCTGGGGCACTAAGACGCTCAGTCACGTTGATACCACCCGCACTGATGCCGCCTAGGCCTGGCTCGCGACGGGTATCGCCCACAGCGCCAAGTTCAGACAGCAACGGATCTTGCTCGATCACTGGCATCTGCGCCTGCATCCGTCGCCGGACACGTTGATCTTGAAACCAGTTAAAGCCCAGCACCAACAAAATAACGACCAGGCCGATCACTATCAAATAGATTTGCAACTCACTCATGTGTTGCCTCTAGTATTACGCAGCCTCAGCGGCAAGCTGCAAAGCGGATTCAATATCAACAGCCACAATGCGTGAAACGCCTCGTTCTTGCATCGTAACGCCAATCAACTGCCGAGCCATCTGCATTGCAATCTTATTATGTGAAATAAACAAGAATTGCGTGTGCTCGGCCATACTACCCACCAGATTTGCGTAGCGCTCTGTGTTTGCGTCATCCAGCGGCGCATCCACCTCGTCAAGCAAGCAAAACGGTGCGGGATTAAGTTTAAATAGCGCAAACACTAACGCCGTGGCTGTCAGTGCCTTCTCACCGCCTGACAAGAGGTGGATCGAGGTGTTGCGCTTGCCAGGAGGTTGCGCCATCACCTGCACACCTGCATCCAAGATCTCATCGCCCGTCATGATCAGGCGCGCTTCGCCCCCACCAAACAGTTTGGGGAAGAGTTCGCCAAAGTGTGTATTGACATCATTGAACGTCGACTGCAACAGATCGCGGGTCTCACGATCAATCTTGCGAATCGCGTCTTCGAGGGTCTCGATCGCGGTCTGCAGGTCAAGATACTGTGCGTCGAGGTAGCCTTTACGCTCACGCGACTCGGTGAGTTCGTCGAGCGCAGCGAGGTTGACCGAGCCGAGCGAATCAATCTTCTTGGTTATGCGTTGCACTTCGGACTGCAGCCATGCGGGACGTTGCCACTCTTCAGGTTGATCCACGAGGGACGCCTGCACGGCCGCGCGATCCACTTGCCGCTCATTGAGTTGCTCAGCAAACTGTTCAGCCGCCAGGCGTGCAGCCTGCTCTTGCAACTGCAACTGCATAATCCGTTCACGACGCGGCTCGAGCGAGCGCTCCATCGTGAGTCGCTCTTCATCCGCCTCACGCAGCTGGGCGGCTAATGTATCCATTTCAATCCGAGCGCGACCGAGTGACTCTTCACGCTCAGCACGTATTTCCAGCGCATCCTGCAGGCCCGCTTCGGCTGCCGCTGCATCAAGCGTGGCAAGCTCATCTTCCTGACCTGCCAACTCTTGCTGCGCGCGCGCCGACTGCTCAATGGCTAGTTGCAGATTGCGCTGCAACTCAGCAATCCTTGCACGTACACCGCGCTCATTGAATTCAGCTTCTTGTGCGCCACGCTCTTGATCACGCAAGCGGTTGCGCGCAGTTTCGGCCTCTTCAGATAGAGCCTCGCCAGCCATCTCGGCCTCGGAATAAGCTTCCTGCTGAACCCCAATCTCTGCATCCAACTCTTCAAAGCGCGCTTCCGCTTCGAGTTTCGCTGCAGTCAATTCTTCTTGCTGCGAAGTCACTTCCGCAATGTCTTGTTCGAGACGACCGGAGCGTTCGCGCGTTTGCTCTACTTGTTGCTGCAAACGAGTGTGCTCTAGCTGCAGATCGTGCAAACGACGTGTAATTTCTGCAACCCGCTGACGCGCAGGGGGCAACGCTTGCGAAACCTGCTGCCAGGCAGACTCGGCCTGAGCAACCGCCGAACGTGACTGGTCTGCAATGAACTGATGCGCTTTGATCTCGCGCTGCAGGTTCTCAATTTCTTGTTGACGCGCAAGCAGGCCAGCTTGCTCGGAATCGGCCGCATAGAAGCGCACACTGTGCGCATCAACCAAATGGCCGCCCTGCACCACGAGCATCGCGCCAGCGGGCAAACTCGCCCGGGCAGCCAGAGCTTGTGCCACATCGGTCGCAATATAGACGTTACCGAGCCAGCTTTGCAGCAAAGTACGCAGTTCTGGGTCGGTGATACGTAGGACGGTCGTTAAGGGCTCAAGGCCTGCCGGTGCCGCAGCAGCAGGCGCTGCAACGGGCAGTTGGTAGAACGCGAGGCGTGCAGGTGGTGCGTCCGCCGCAAAGGCGCGCGCCCAATCTAGGTTACGTACCTCGAGGCCTGTCATGCGTTCACTCAGGACAGCTTCAAGTGCAGTCTCCCAGCCCGGCTCAACATGCAGCTTTTGCCACAGGCGCCCCAACTGACTGAGTTCGTGCTTTGCAAGCCAGGGTTCGAGTGCCCCTTTCTTTTGCACATCTTCCTGCAGACGAACGAGCGCAGAGAGGCGTGCATCCAGACGCGCCAGTGTCTCGGCCTCAATCTGAGCCTGCTGCTGGGTCTGAGTGCGACGCGCATCCGCTTCGGGCAACTTGTCTTCAAGCTCCGTGAGTGCGCCCTGCGATTCTTCTAGTAACTCTTCGGTGGCAAACTTATCGCCCGTCAATTGTTCGAGCGCCGCCAAGTCCGGCGTTTCAACGCC
>CAIYWO010000392.1 GCA_903929925.1 uncultured beta proteobacterium
ACTATTAGTCCAGTGAAGCCTCTCGGAAGTTATCGACTATCGGTTCAGCTGAGTCAGACAGTAACGATTGAGCTGTCGACGATCGAGGGCCCTTTGCAGTTAGTCGGCAAGGGGAATGTTGAATTGGGTCGCTTTTCTTTTCAAGGTGATGCGATGGCGCGGCCAGACTCACTGGATTCTTTGATTGGCTTGCTCTCAATAATTGGTAATAGAGACGGTACTGTCTACCGCTTTAAAATTTAAGGTTCATCATGCTCCAACTGCTTAAAACGACTTTAACAATAGTGCTGATCGTTGTCTTACAGCAAACCTCTATTGCGCAGAGCAATGGCATCAATTTGTCCTTTAATAACGCGGATATTGAGGCAGTCATTCAGACCGTGGCGCGGGTGACGAATCGTTCGATTGTGGTTGATCCCAAAGTTCGTGGAAAGATTACATTGAATAGTAGCCGGGCGCTCACACCCGAGCAGGCGATAGACAGCTTAGCGACGGCACTTAGGCTAAATGGCTTTGCGCTGGTGAATACAAGCGAAGGATATCGTGTTGTCACAGAGGCGGATGCCAAATTACAGTCTTCTCAGACTTATACGGCAAGTGCGGCTGTCACCGGTGATCAAATTATTACTCGCGTGTTTCAATTAAATTTCGAATCTGCAGCGAACGTTGCCAACCTGATCAGACCTCTTGTATCACCCAACAATACTATCAACGCTTTGCCTGGTAATAACTCGATTCTCGTGACGGACTACGCGAGCAACATTAATCGCATCGAGAAAATTATTCAAAGTGTTGACAACCCGTCCCGCAGCAAGGTCGAAACGATTCTCTTAAAGAATGCTCAAGCAGGCAAAGTTGCGAATTTAGTCAATCGGGCGCTAGAAACTAGTGTGCCGCAGGGGAGCGATCCGATTTCAAAACCCACTGTTCTAGCAGACCCGCGGACGAACTCTTTAATCATTCGGGGTGGCAACGTAGAGCGGATTGCGCAAATACGAGGACTCGTAGCTAAGCTCGATGCCTCAAGCAATGTGGGGAACATTTATGTTGTTCCTCTTAAGAACTCAGAAGCCTCTAAGTTAGCGATTACCTTAAGAGCGTTAGTTGCTGCAGATGGTTCTGCTACGGATCCGGGCAATACAAATGCCCAAAGCATCGCTGCAGGCAGTACTTTAATGCAAAATCAGGGAGGCATGAATTCAACCAACGCTACGGGTATGAATAGTGCGAATCCCCTCGGTGGAGCGCCTTCGGCAGCAGCAACCTCTGCGTTGGCAAGCTCCAGTTCTCCTTCTACCGGGGGCATCATCCAGGCAGACCCGAATACAAATTCGTTGATTATTACGGCGACGGAGCCTGTTTACAAAGATCTTCTGAAAGTAATCGAGCAGCTAGACCGGCGACGGGCTCAGGTTTATATCGAATCAATGATTGTCGAATTAACGGCAGCCAATGCAGCTGAGCTCGGTGTTCAATGGCAATCGCTAAACAGTTCGAATACCGCATTTGCTGGGACGAACTTCAATGGACCAGCTCAATCGGGCAATACAAACATCTTTGGAGCAAGTGCTTCAATCAACTCAGCACTTGGCACGGGAGCGGCAGCTGCGGCCGTACCGTTAGGCTTGGGTCTCAATATCGGTTCGATCACGAACTTTGGTAACAACCTGGCTTTTTCGACTCTATTAAGGGCGATGTCAACCATTAGCGGTGCAAACGTTTTATCGACGCCAAACTTGATGACGCTTGACAACGAAGAGGCTCGTATCATTGTCGGTCAAAACATCCCGATTGTGACAGGGTCGTATGCGCAAACAGGAAGCACTTCGACGGTTACTCCCTTTCAAACATATACAAGGCAGGATGTGGGTTTAACGCTGCGGGTGCGTCCTCAGGTTGCTGAAAACGGAACAGTTAAGCTTCAAATTTTTCAAGAAGTGTCTAGTATTCAAGATGTCTCTAATGCTACTGGCATTATTTTGAATAAAAGGAATGTGGAGTCAAATGTGATTGTCGAGGATGGGCAAATTATCGTCCTTGGTGGCCTGATTGGTGACAACTACACGGATGGCAGCTCTAAGGTTCCTTTCCTCGGAGATCTTCCCTTAATTGGCGGTCTGTTTAGATACGACAATAAGAGCCGAACAAGAACCAACTTGATGGTTTTTATACGTCCCTCTGTCTTGCGCACGAATGAAGCGAATAATATTATTTCTAATCGCAAATTAGATGATTTGGAAGAACGGCGAAAAACCTTTGTACAAGCTCCGTTGCTACTAAAAAAAGAAGATTTAAATGCAACGACTTTAAGAGATATCAGAGACATCATGCATGATGTTGCGCCGTGATGAAAATCCCTTTTTCATTTGCCAAGCGTCATGAGGTCTTGCTGCGAGACACTGGAGAGGTAACGCCAACTTTATTTTGTAGTCCAAAAACCAAGCCTTCTATTCTCCACGAGATCGCACGTAATCTTGGGCCGCTGCGCTATTTTCAAAAAAGTTCGGACGAGCTTCTTTCGATGATTAGTCAAGAGTATGCTCAAAATGAATCGGATGCTGCGACAGTGGTGGATGAGTTAGAAGAGAACGTTGATTTAACGCGCTTAATGCAAGAGATTCCGTTGTCACAGGATCTGTTAGAGCTAAAACATGATGCTCCGATTATTCGCATGATTAATAGCCTATTCAAACAAGCGAGTCGCGATGGGGCCTCAGATATCCACTTAGAAGCCTTTGAAAAACAATCTGTCGTACGTTTTCGGGTCGATGGAAACCTTCGAGATATTGTGGATCTCAAACGTGGTCTGCATGCAGCCCTGGTATCAAGAATAAAAATCATGGCCGTCTTAGATATCGCCGAGAAACGTATGCCTCAAGATGGGAGGATCTCGCTGAGAGTTGGGAGTAAGGCGCTTGATATTCGCGTTTCAACGCTACCGACGGCTCATGGTGAACGTGTAGTGATGCGTCTTTTAGAAAAGAATTCTTCTAAATTAGACTTAAAAACCCTTGGTATGGCGCAAGATACTGAGAGCAGCTTTTTAGAACTGATTAACAAACCATACGGCATTGTTTTAGTCACCGGTCCAACCGGCAGCGGAAAAACGACAACGCTTTACAGCGCGCTTTTAACCTTGCGCTCGCATGTGAACAACATTATGACCGTTGAGGATCCCATCGAATACAACCTGGATGGGATTGGTCAAACGCAAGTGAATTCGCGTATCGAGATGAGTTTCGCAAGGGCGCTTCGAGCGATTTTGCGTCAAGATCCTGAT
>CAIYWO010000393.1 GCA_903929925.1 uncultured beta proteobacterium
ACAGGGCGCTGCGTAGTGATTGCAGCGGCAATCTCTGGCATCACGCCAAAGGCGAGGCCATCCACAACCACAGGCATACCCGCGGGTAGTGCATCAATTCTTGCATACGCGTTTCGCAGAGTCTCATCATCAGGAAAGGGAAAGCCCTCCCCAAGACCGAGCAAATCAACCTGCCAACCTATAGAGCGCAAGCCCTCCATGATGTGGCGGTCATAGATATACCCACCCGTCGGCGCATAGATATTGCCTGGAATTGCAAAAGCGATTCGCTTTAACACTGAGCACGTCTCAAGACTAAAGTGCGTCGCACTTAAAGCGCAGCTTCGTACCAAGCACGCGCAACATGTGATTCCGAGATCGTGACACGGATCGCGTGCAACTCTTTGCTGTCACGTCCTAATTGACCCGCACGGGCTGCGACGGCTAGCTGATCAAAAATATACTTCGTCAAAAATTCTGTCGTGGTATTCACGCCCTTGAATTCTGCGCGATCGTCCAAATTGGAATAGTTCAGGGGCTTTAACGTCGCTTTCAACACATCCAAGGCACAGCCAATATCGACCACGATACCGTTGCTATCGAGTGTCTTGGATATAAACGCTGCATCCACGACGAACGTTGCGCCGTGCAGGGCCTGCGCAGGACCGAAGACAGCTCCGCGAAACGAATGGGCAATCATGATGTGGTCACGAACTTCTACTGTAAACATATTGGTTCCTTAGAGGTAATCGATCGGTTGGCACAACACACCGCTGCGCCCATCAAAAATCTCGGGCAAGGTTGCGGGCAATTCAAGAAATTTAATCGGCTCGGCAAGTAAGACATCGAGCCTCGCGTCATTGAGCATGGTCAACGCAGCACCCAAACGACGCTTGTACGTCCACCGCGGTCTGCGCGATGCAGAAACGTGTCCGACCTGACTAGATTGCAACCGCAACTGACGGCTGTGGAACGCACCTCCCAGAGGCGCAAGCACGCTCTTGGAACCATACCAACTCAATTCCAGCACAGTTGCCTCTTCGCCTGCCAAGCCGAGTGCGGTGGCTAAGCCAGCTTGCGTCGCGCTGCAGTGAAATACAAGATCACAATCTATTGGGGCATCGCCAGGTTGCGCAAAGCCGACACCCAAGGCCTTGGCTGTGGCGGAGCGCTCGGGATTAATGTCCACCAAGGTGACGCTAGCCCCCGGGAGATGACCACACAAAAACGCGATCAAACAACCGACTACACCACCACCAACAATCACGATGCGATCGCCCGGCCCGACCTTTGCGTCCCAAACCGCATTTAGCGCGGTTTCCATATTGGCCGCCAACACGGCCCGCATGGGCGGAATCCCTTCGGGTATGAGAGAAACAGAATCAATTGCGGCATTAAACATATCTTGGTGCGGTGTCAGGCTAAATACCCACCTGCCGACTAATTCTGCTGGACCAGCCTGAACTTGACCGACCGTTGCATAGCCATACTTCACCGGGAAGGGAAAGGCGCCCCCCATGAAGGGCGCACGCATACGCTCGTACTCTGCCTCGGGTACCTCACCTCGAAAAACTAGAGATTCCGTTCCGCGGCTAAGGGCGCTAAATGCAGAGCGCACCAGCACTTGATCCGCGCCACGAGGCGGCAAAGATTCGGTCTGGAGCGCCACCGCGCCAGGAGCGACGTACCAAAGGGCCGTCGCGTATTGCGCGTCAGATAATTGTGTTTGCGGGGATGCCACGAGACGTTCCTGGGGTTTTATCGATAAGCGGCGGGTATGTGCCCTATACTTCGCACGCATGCACCAACAGTATAAGTGAGCGCTCGTCGTTCGTTTGGAAATTTTGTGAACAACCCCACAGTACCTGCAATTCAGCTGCGCCGAATTCTGTTCGCGACGCTTGCCATGAGCACGTTCGCTTTCTTGATGTGGCTCATGCATCGCGCGCTCGGGCCGGCGGTTTCCCCGCTGGCTCACGTCGCCATTCTCATCCTGTTTGCCTTAACGCTCCCCTGGATGGTGATCGGTTTCTGGAATGCAACGATCGGTTTCATTATCTGCCGCTTCGTTCGAGAGCCGCTAGCGTTAGTCGTGCCCGACGCCTTGCATGCAAACAGCTCAGCGCCAATCACTCTATCGACCGCGCTGTTGCTTTGTATCCGCAATGAAACACCCGAGCGACTCGAGCGAAATATCGAGGTCATGTTGGCGGGTTTAAAAGCACCAGAGATCGCTCCACACATTCATCTTTATGTATTGAGCGACACGGATGACCAGAAGATAGGCCAGCAAGAGCAAGCCTGTTTCGACGCGATGCAATCTCGCTGGAAGCAGAGCATTGCAATTACCTACCGTAGGCGAACCGACAACAAGGGCTACAAAGCTGGCAATATTGCTGACTTTTGCGAGCGCTGGGGCGGCCAGCACGAGATCGCAATCACGCTGGATGCGGATAGTTTTATGACGGGTAAAGCGATCATGCGCTTGATCCGAATCATGCAAGCCACGCCAAAGCTCGGGATTCTCCAGGGGTTGGTCGTTGGACTCCCCTCAACCAGCGGCTTCACGCGACTGTTTCAGTACGGGATGCGACTCGGTATGCGCTCATACACTATGGGCTCAGCCTGGTGGCAATCCGATTGTGGTCCCTATTGGGGGCATAACGCCGCGATTCGTCTCGCCCCGTTTATTGCGCATTGCGAGCTACCGTCTCTGCCCGGTCCAAGCGGTACAACCCGCCATATTTTGAGCCACGATCAAATCGAAGCGGTGCTGATGCGCAAGGCCGGCTTCGACGTGCGCGTCATACCGCAAGAAGATGAAAGTTGGGAAGAAAACCCACCGACTCTCGTCGAATACATTCGCCGTGATCTACGTTGGTGTGAAGGCAACCTGCAATATGTTCACTTGCTGCGTTTACCCGGCCTGCTCTTTATGAGCCGCTACCAACTGTGCGTGGCGATCTTTATGTTTTTAGGGTCTCCGGCCTGGATAGCATTACTAGCACTCGGTATTGTGAGCGCGTGTTTCAGCGCTGACCCTAGCCAAATCATGCAAGGTTCCTACGGCGTCGTGTTGATGATTGCGACCTTAACCATGTGGTACCTCCCAAAAATTGCAGGTGCAGCAGATGTAATCTCGCGCTCAAGTGAACGCAAGCGTTTTGGTGGTGGCTGGCGCTTCATAACAGGTTTCACGCTAGAGATGGTTTTTTCTGTTTTGATGACCCCCATCACCTGGCTGAACCATACGATGTTTATGACAGGTCTGGTCTTTGGTCGAAAGGCGGGCTGGGGTGCACAAGCACGCGATGATCACTCTATTCCCCTCGGCACTGCGATCAAACAGTTTTGGCCACACACTATTTTGGGACTCGCGGGGGTAGTCGGATTATTCATGTCGCACCCACACCTTTTGCCCTACTCTTTTTTCGCTTTAGGTGGTCTTGTTCTTTCTGTTCCGATTGCCGTCTTAACTTCACTGCCAAACTTTGGGGCTACCCTCATACGGTATAGGCTGTTGAGCCTACCTGAAGAGATCCATCCACCTGAAGCACTTAAGTCCTTACATCTACGGGCACTCTCATGACGCTCCCTGCGCTATACGGTCGCGTCTTACGTCAACTCGGACCAGACCAGCGCACAGGCTGGGGCTTGGCCATCACAAACGTCTGCTTGGCGATCGCCTTATTCGCAGAGCCTATTTTGTTTGGTCGAGTGATCGACACACTTTCAAAAAGCGCAACCGAGTCGACAGGCCAGCTTTGGGATCGCGTCGTACCGCTTTTATTAGCCTGGGGAGGATTTGGACTTTTCACAATTACTGCAGGCGCCTCGATCGCATTGCTGTCAGACCGGCTTGCGCACCGTCGCAGACACGCAGTACTCGCTGATTACTTCGAGCATGTCTTGCTGCTTCCCCTCTCACAGCACTCACGCACACACTCTGGCCGTGCGATGAAAGTGATGGTGCAGGGCACAGACACGCTATGGTGGTTATGGCTTAGCTTTTTTCGGGATAATTTAGCTGCCTTAGTCTCCCTGATTGTTTTAATACCGGTCGCCCTCTACATCAACTGGCGCCTTGCCTGGGTCTTAATCGTTCTATGTGTGATTTTCGCGTTGTTAACGCACTTCATTCTAAATCGCACACAAGCTCTACAAGGGCAAGTTGAATCACACCACTCTGATCTAGCAGAGCGTGCATCCGATACATTGGGCAACGTGGCCCTCGTACAAAGCTTTGCGCGCGTCAAGTATGAAGTCGAAAGCCTCAGAGGGATTAGCCGACGGGTACTGAACGCTCAACTCCCCGTTCTGTCTTGGTGGGCCGTCATGACGGTGCTCACCCGTTCAGCCACGACGCTCACCATTTTATGCATTGTCGTACTCGGGGCTTGGCTCTTTACGCTAGATCTCATCAGCGTTGGTGAAATCGTTACGTTTATTGCCTTTGCCAGCTTAATCATCGGCAAGCTTGAGCAGGTCGTATCTTTCATTAACAAACTTGCGATGGATGCTCCCAAGCTGCGAGATTTTTTTGAAGTTTTGGATACGCATCCCCTCATTCGCGATTCGGCAGACGCCATCGACCCAGGTCGTCTCATTGGCAAGATCGCCTTTAAAGATGTGTCGTTCTCGTACGATGGCAAACGCATCGCTATCGACAACTTGAATTTCACCATACAACCCGGACAAACAATTGCCCTAGTGGGCGCCTCGGGTGCCGGTAAAACAACGGCTCTCAGCCTTTTGTACCGGGCCTTCGATCCACAGACTGGTCTGATTACAGTCGATGACCAAGATATTCGCCACTATCAGCTCACGGCACTGCGTCGAAATATCGGTGTTGTCTTTCAGGAACCCCTGCTCCTCAATCGGTCTATCGCAGAAAACCTGCGTATTGGCAGCCCAGATGCTACAGACGAACAGCTGCTGCAAGCCTGCGCACGCGCCCAGGCACTTGAATTCATTGAACGCCAACCACAGGGGCTAGAGACAAACATCGGCGAACGCGGCCGGGCACTCTCGGGTGGCGAACGCCAGCGCCTGTCTATTGCACGCGTCATCCTGAAAGATCCGCCTATTCTGATTCTAGATGAAGCGACGAGCGCCTTGGATGGAACGACGGAACTCAAGTTGATGGAAGCGCTAGAGGAAGTGACCCGCAACCGCACGACGCTTGTCATTGCACATCGACTGAGCACAATACGACATGCCGATATGATCATGGTGATGGAAGCTGGACGTGTGCTTGAGACGGGTTCGTTCGATGCCTTGTACGCGCGAAACGGTCGCTTCACTGAAATCGTCAATGCCCAGTTCAACGAAAATAAATCAAAGAGTCCTGCATGAGTGAGTTTTCATCCCAATGGCTGGCAATGCGTGAACCCGCAGATCATCGGTCAACCAATCCAGCCTTACGCGAGCAACTCAATGCCGTGCTGACGGTTTCGCGTACCAACGCTACCCACCCTCTGCGGATCATTGATCTTGGCTCCGGTACTGGATCTAACCTGCGCGGACTCGCGCCCCATCTAGACGGGGATCAACACTGGACACTCATTGACTATGACCCCAAATTGCTCGAGGCGGCACGTCTGGCACTCAAGGCTTGGGCTGACACCACTGAGTCAAACACCGATACAGCCTTGCACCTAAAAAAAGCAGGCAAACGCATTCAAGTCGATTTTCTATGTACAGATTTGTCTAAGAATATCGAAACGATTCTGGAGCAACCCGCTGACTTACTCACAGCAGCTGCGTTCTTTGATCTTGTTGCAGAACCGTGGCTCGAACGTTTTTGTTCCGCTCTGTGTACCCCGTTCTATACCGTGCTGACCTACGACGGCACTGAGCAATGGATGCCCAAGCACCCCGCTGACGAAGAGGCGCTGCGCGCGTTTCACGCACACCAAGCGACAGATAAAGGATTTGGGTTGGCGGCAGGTCCGAGGGCGGTCGACATCATGCAGCGACGCCTGCTGGACTATGGGTTTCAAGTGAGCATTGCCCCAAGCCCTTGGGAACTCGACCAGACCCACGATGCGAAGCTGATCCACGCCTTAGCCACAGGTAGCGCGCAGGCTGTGGGTGAAACCGGCCTGCTCGATGCCGCCACCCTTGCCTCTTGGAAGACCGCTCGCCAAGAGGCTCAGGCTTGCACCATCGGGCACTGGGATCTCTTGGCTACCTTTGGCAGCTAAGGTCTTACACAACCTTATTACTTAGCGTACCGACGCGATCGACAATCACCTCGACGATCTCGCCTGATTGCAAGAAGCGAGGGGGCTTGCGACTAAAGCCAACCCCCTCAGGCGTGCCCGTCGCAATCACATCGCCGGCGGACAGCGCTGTAAACGCGGAGATGTATTCGATCAATTTGGGAATCGAAAAAATCATCGTCTCAAAAGCAGCATGCTGCATGATCTCGCCAGCTACCTTTGTCGTAATCGTGAGCTTATCTAAGGGACCGACTTCATCTGCTGTGACCAAACATGGTCCCATCGAGCTCGAGCGATAAAAGTTCTTGCCTTGATCAAGTGTGCGCTGAAACTGGTAGTCACGCACCGATCCATCCATAAAGCAGGTGTAGCCCGCGACATATTGTGCAGCATCCTTTGCTTTGACGTTACGAGCATCTTTACTCAAGACGACAGCGATCTCACCTTCAAAGTCATACTCAGGCGACAAAGTTGGTTTTTCAAAATCCTGCCCATGCGCAACTAAAGCAGCAGGGATCTTAATGAAGGTGCGTGGATACTCTGGAGGCTTATGGCCCGCCTCTGCTGCATGCGCAGCGTAGTTCAAACCAACACAATGCACGGTGACGGGCTCGAGATACAACGGCAGATATTCGATATCGGCTTCTTTAAAATCTCCGGCACTGGCCGTTTGTACGACTTTACGCGCAGCCTCCCAGCCGTCTTTGCGTACCAATTGCAACAGTGTCGGATACTCAGCACCTAAGCGGGACCCAAGATCGACGATCGTCTGATCATCGCGCAAGACTCCGAAAGAATGTCGACCCTGATATACGTAGCTCAGATATTTCATTTATGTTCCCTTTAAGTCGCTGAACTGCTTTTTTGGAATATATTAGGCCACAAACCACTGTTGGTCACTCAGGCAAGGCTATGGCACCAAAACTCCCACGTGATAATGCTCAAACAGCTGGACAATTTATCGCGGCGACGCACGGAGATCAGGATGCCAAACAGTATGGGGAGTCCTACCACCTAGCCTTTGCTGATCATGCGTTTTTGAGTCGCCCGGAAGTCCGTGGAATTCGCTTTGAACTCGAACTACTCAAGCCTGATCTGGCTCTGCGCGAGAGAGCCATTGATCACACCATCGTCGTCTTTGGTTCAGCGCGCTTTGTGAGCAAAGCGGAAGCCGAAAAAATGGTGCTAGAGGCTTCGGACGATAACGCACGCTTAAAAGCCAATACAGCCCTAGAAAATAGCAATCACTACGAATCTGCGCGCGAATTTGGTCATTTGGTGGCACGCTATAACCGGACTCAGCCGGATGCACACAATCGTTTGCATATCTGTACTGGTGGTGGCCCCGGCATTATGGAAGCGGCTAACCGAGGGGCCTTCGAATCAGGCGACTTAACAATCGGTCTAAATATCAGCTTGCCGCGCGAACAGAATCCAAATCCTTACATCACACCTGGCTTAGCGTTTCGCTTCCACTACTTCGCGTTACGCAAAATGCACTTTGTCATGCGTGCGCGAGCGATCGTGGTCTACCCCGGGGGCTTCGGCTCCTTTGATGAGCTCTTCGAAGTGCTGACCTTGATACAAACAAAGAAGATCGAGCCTCTTCCTGTTATTTTGGTTGATGCCCTGCATTGGCAGACAGTCGTGAGATTCGACCTCTTAGTCAATCAAGAGCTTATTGACATAAACGATCTTAAGATCATTCATTTTGTCGATACAGCAAGTGAGGCCTGGTCCATTATCCAAGACTGGTACGCACTCGTTGAATAAATCAATGTGTCGTATCGGTATTGATATTGTTTAGCTGCCAGTCCCGCCTGAACGACTCCCGATAACTAAAGCGCTCAGCCGGGTGCACGCTGACAGCCAATTCGACGAGTTCATCACGCTCATCCAAGTAGCGACGGGCAATCCACAAACCGGCAGTACGCGCCGAGACGCCCAGTTTTTTAGCTAGTTGTGCATTGAGCACCATCGCACGGATTTCTTGCTGGACAGCCTTGATGGTGCAATTAAATTGCTTTTCGAGAATGCGATAGAGCGGCTCTCGCATTGCACCTTTCACGCCCTCTAAGGAGCGAAATCGAGGGGCAACATACACATCCGTCAAACAGATTGGCTGTGTCTGACCATCTTGATAACGCAAGCCTTCGATATGCAACCAAGTCTCGCCTCGGTTTACCTCTAATAACTTCGCGAGCGCACCATCAACATGCAAGAGCTGTGACCCCGTGACTTGAAGCGTTGTCTCGCTCGCATACTGTCGCAAGTCGGTGATTCCCGTCATCGTTTGCGTATATTGTTTGACCGGGCGTCGCGCTAACACCCGACTACCTACGCCCGGCTGTCGCACGACTAAACCTTGATGCACCAATTGTTTGACCGCCTCGCGTACCGTAAACCGCGACACGCCGAACTGTGCGCAGAGCTCGAACTCCGTGGGAAGCAAACTGCCAACGCCATACCGCCCATTCTCGATCTCGTCAAAGAGCGTGCGGGCGACCTGCACATAACGTGGGACAGATAAAGAAGACTCCACTCTAGTCATTGCAAAAACCTATTCATTAAAACAACTTGTCCTATAAGACGGCATGATCACGTAAAAACTTGATCTGCTCTGCAGTGAACCCGGCGCCGGTCAGCAAGGCGTCTGTATCTGCACCCATCTCAGGTGCAGCGCGTAATGGTGCAGGGTCTCCAGAGCAACGAATCGGTGCGGCAACACCCAGCACCTCGGAGCCATCTGCTCTCGCAGTCTTCACAACGCCTTGTCGGGAATGCACAAACGGATTGTCTAGCGCCTGTGCAACGTCATAGACCGGGGATGCAGGCACCTTGCCAGCAAACTTGTTCATCCAGTTCGCGGTCGTGTCCGTCAATGTCACGCTCTCTATGTCAGCATTAAACTGATCGCGATTCTCCAGACGGGCTTTATAGGAGCTGTATTCAGGCCGCTGAGCCCATTCCGGTTTGCCGAGTTCCTTCGCTAGAACTGGCCAAAACTTTTCTTTATTGCACATAATAAAGAGCCAGCCATCTTTTGTCGGATACAACTGGCTTGGCACAAGAGACGGGTGCCCAGAACGCGGAGCCCTACCAGTGACATGACCGCCATTCAAATACCAAGTC
>CAIYWO010000394.1 GCA_903929925.1 uncultured beta proteobacterium
ATTTTTGGGGGTATAGCTCAGCTGGGAGAGCGCTTGCATGGCATGCAAGAGGTCAGCGGTTCGATCCCGCTTACCTCCACCAGTTAAAGCGAAGAATGCATTAGTCCTGTCCCCTTCGTCTAGAGGCCTAGGACATCACCCATACACGGTGAGTACAGGGGTTCGAATCCCCTAGGGGACGCCAGTTTTCTGGTTCGTTTAGTAGGTAGTAACCGCTGCGGAGCGGTAGTTCAGTTGGTTAGAATACCGGCCTGTCACGCCGGGGGTCGCGGGTTCGAGTCCCGTCCGCTCCGCCAAGTAGTCAATAAATATGCGCCTTTCGGGGCGATTTTTATTCCTACATACCCAAAAGCATACCCCACCGTACCTCCACCCCCGTAAATCGACGGCCTCGTTGTGTAGACCTATGCGCTGTATTTTGCTCAAACAATGCTGCTCGGGAGTTAAAAAGCCAGCCGAAGGTGGCTAGTACCCCCAGTGGGTTACCGTCGCAGCAGGAGCTAACAAAAGCATCCAACGAGAGTAAAGTACGTACGTACCGCCTGCGCACTACCCGCAGCCTGCTCCAGCGCATCATCAGAGACATCCAGCACAACAACTTCATCAAGTTCAATGTTCATAGCAGACTCCAAGGTCTAGGGTTACCGGCGCAGCAGGAGCTAACACCAGTGAAAGGCATTTTAAGAATGCACCATGTTTATAATCTCGGCGCTGAATGGGTGTCAACCATTGTTGGCGTTATCTGTGTGTGACTGCGAGTGTTGGCTAAACCCCCTGAGACACCCTCAAAAATTGAGATGCCTGAGCCATCACTTCGTTGCGGAGGATGCCGACCGTCCGCTCCGCCAAGCACCTCAGCACAAGCCTGTGCCACATCTTCAACTTGTACCCTGCTTATCTCCAGAGAATCATCCCTGGGTGTCACGTATCTTGTATACGATCGGTCCCAGAACCATTCTGGATTAGGCTCATGCAACACTGTCACATAGGGCACACAGGCCAACTGAGCCAGATGGCTCGGACCGCAATCATTCGCCACGACCAACCGCGCCCCGGACATCAGCCGACATAGCTCACCGAGCGGGCGATTTTCAAAAATCACAATATCTGAGCGAGCTAAGCTCTTAATCACTGCTGCCTCGGCACTTTCATCCGGGCCAAGAACAAACCCAAAGCGAGTGTCAGGCGTGAGCTGGGCTTTCAACACATCACACAATGCTAAAAAGGACTCGACCGGCCAACGTTTGTAAGGTCCTGCGCCTCCACCGGGAATCATCACCACCAAACCGGACGGCAAGTCTGCCGAGGGGGCCACTGAAAGCGCCTCGATGCAGTTCTTTGCGGCAGTTTCGGGATCAAACGGCGAGAGCTCGCCAAGTAAGCGCATATTTGATAACCCCATGTATTCAGACCAATCTTTTTTATGTCGATGGGTCCAAATAAAATCAGTAAGCCGCGCATTAGTAAAGCCGAGTCGATACTTCGGTCGGCGCAAAATACCCACTGCCCCGTAGCGCTCACTCGCGAAATGCAAGGCCACCATCAGATCGGTGCCAGGGGTCACACACTTAAATTGCTCAGCAAACCCTTGCGCATTCACAAAGCGCTTCACCCAAGGCAAGGTCTCATAGTGCTTATGTAGCGGATCCGTTCCGACCACGGTGATTTCGCAGTTGGGCCACAGCTGATGCATTTGGTAAAGCACCGGGTAAGACACGAGCTGAGTGCCCCAAAACCGCATGCTCCGAATAAAAACAGTAGCTTTCTGGACGGATACGTTCATACGTTTACTTATCTATACTTTTGGCAGAATTATGTTTGCGCTATTGGAGCATTATTTCTGCCGTGGCGTTTGCCGCCACACCGGCAAAGGGCTACCTAGTGGTAATCTAATACCCACAAATAATGTGCGCATCCTAGCGCGCTAAAGTCTTTCTTTATCTGGTGGATGACATGCTACTGAAAAAACTCCTGATTACAGCTCTGACCGGTCTGGCCTGCGTGGTTGCGGGTGGGGTGCAAGCCCAAGGCGACTATCCCAACAAGCCCGTCAAAATCATCGTCCCATTCCCGCCGGGACAAGCGACTGATATCGTGGCACGCTTATTGGCCGATGGTCTGACAAAGGTTTGGGGCCAACAAGTCATCGTTGACAACCGCGCCAGCACAATCGCCGGCATGCTCGCAGGTAAAACAGCGCCAAATGATGGCTACACATTGACGTTTGGCACGAGTGGCTCAATCGGGGTCAACCCAAGCTTGTATTCAAAGCTGCCCTACGATCCCCAAAAAGACTTTGTGATGGTTAACGGTGTGTTTATCGTGCCCTTAATGATCATTGCTCACCCCTCTTCACCCTTTAATACGCTCGGCGAACTCATTGCTGGGGCAAAGAAAGATCCCAATGCACTGAACGTTGGTTATGCCGGCGTAGGCACCTCGCAGCACTTAACAGGTGAGTTATTTAAGAGCACTGCCGGTATTGAATTCACCGGTGTAACTTACAAAGGTAGCGGTCCTGCAATGACGGACCTGCTCGGCGGGCAAATTACACTCTCCGTCGATAGCCTGGCCTCTGCTTTGCCACAAATTAAGGCCGGCAAGATCAAAGCGCTTGCAATGACCAGCGCAAAACGCGTACCGCAACTACCTGATGTACCGACTGTCGCCGAGCTTGGTTTCCCTGGCTTTGAAGGTAGTGGCTGGGGTGGTTTGATTGCACCAGCAGGCACACCACCTGCAATCGTCGCAAAAATTAGCGCTGACGTACGCAAGCTCGTTAATGACCCCGATTTCCAAAAGCGCATCATTGATCGCGGTGCGATTCCCGACCCGCGTGACGCGCAAGAGTGGACAAAGTTTGTCAATGCGGAAATTGTAAAGTGGGCTGCTGTGATCAAGCGCGCCAACATTAAGGTCGACTAAATAAATGAGCACTCAGCGCAACATGTACCGCGTACAACCTCTTTGGATGACAGCTTGTGCGATTGCTGCGCTGACGCTCACCCCACTTTCGTATGGGTACGCTCCGCTCAACACAGACGACGCGGGCACCGTCGGACACAAGACGAACCAAGTCGAACTGTATGGCAACTTTGCAAAGGAGTACGGTTCAGCAGGCGATCAAGTCGATCCAACGAGCTCAACCGTGGATTATGAAGGTGGGGGTGCGGTAAGGTCCGTCCCGTTCACCTACACACGAGGCATTACCGACGAGCTTGATGCGTTCGTCGGTGCTACCTATTACGGTAGTCCCAACGGCAGTTTCTCTCCAGTCACCAATTACTCTTTCGGTGTGAAGTGGCGATTCTATGGCGACGGGGAAACGGGCCTAAACTTTGCACTCAAGCCTCAAGTCATTCTTCCAGCAACAAACGCACAGCAGAACTACGGTGTCGGGAATGCCGCACTTAACTACGGGGTGACTGCGATTGCCTCGTACTTTTGGGAAGAGGCCGAGTTACACGCCAACGTAGCCTATCTGCGCGCGCCTTACAACACGAGTCAGTCGGTTGGTTTCAGTAATGACCCCAACCGGACTAATCTCTATGCAGTCTCCGTGGCCCCCGTGTGGCGTGTCACACCTCAATTCAAGCTCGCTTTAGATGCAGGCATCAACACAAACCCCGTCGTCTCAGATCAATCACTGATCAACTACGGAATGGTGGCGGCTATTTATTCACCTGCAAAAACACTTGATCTTGGACTTTCGTTTCAGCGCTATGCCGCAAATTTCGGAACCGTATTTTCTGGTTCTGGAGCGTATACAAATCGGATTCAAGCAGGCGTTACATGGCGCTTTGACTAAGAAAAAAGCCACACCGAGCTGAACTCGGGTGGCTTTTTTTACGGCCTGGCTATTTAGATTGCTTTGAGCATCGAGGCAGCATCGCTGACTTCGTACTTGCCAGCAGCTTCAATATTCAAAACTTTAACGACGCCGTCAACAATGTACGCAGCATAACGTTGTGAACGCACACCCATACCACGGGCAGTGAGATCAAGCTCAAGACCGAGCGCTTTTGTCCACTGCGCAGCACCGTCGCCCATCATACGGACTTTGCTACCTACTTTCTGATCGCGTCCCCAGGCGCCCATCACGAACGCGTCATTGACCGCAACGCACCACACTTCGTCAACGCCCTTGGCCTTGATCGCATCGTGATGTTCAACATAGCTTGGCACGTGCTTGGCTGAGCAGGTCGGTGTGAATGCGCCAGGCAGCGCGAACATCAAAATCTTTTTGCCCTTAACCAGATCTGCAACCTGAAAGTTGTTCGGACCTAGCGTGCAGCCAGCCGTTTCGGTTTCAATGAATTCTGTGAGTGTTGCGTCGGGCACTCGATCGCCAACTTTGATTGTCATGAGCTCTCTCCTAGGGCGTCACGGGCAGCGAAGGCTGCCACACTTGAACCCAGCGTGATCGCTATCATAAGCTAGTCAGGCGAGAAATAAATAACCGATCCCTCACGCATTCCCACATGCGTAGAGGGGTCTTGTTTCACCCCATAAACTTACTTCGCAGGCTTGGGTTCGTCTTTAACTCGATACACCAACACCGGCATGTGGGTTAGCGCCAAAACCTTGGTCGTTACACTGCCAAGAAGCAAGCGCGACAATCCACTGCGCCCGTGGCTACCAATAAAAATCATGTCGCAACCGTAGTCCTGGGCAGCCTGCACAATACCGTCTGCGATATTGAAGTTAGATACGGCGTGGACAGTGGCTTTCACGTCGGCGGTATCCGCACGATCCAAAATTGATTTCAGATATTTTTTTGCTTGATCGGCATTCGCTTGCTCGTAATCAGTATCAGAAATTGCATACGCAGCAGACATCCCGTCAAAACCAATCGTGGCCGCAAAGGGCTGCGTGACGTACAACGCAACAACTTCGGCTCCAGTTGCCCGCGCATAGCTTATGCCGGCATTTGCCGACTGCGCAGATAAAGGTGAGCCGTCAGTAGGAATTAATATTTTTTTGAACATGGCTAAGCCCTTTTAAGTAGAAATCAACAATTTCATACTAAACGGGCTCGCGCAAGAACTCCAGCAACATTTGGGCTGGAGTTGACGCAGATCAACCGTTCCCGGTTGCAGCCCGGTACAGCACTGAACAGCGCGTACCTGAACGGCAATACGCCAGCACGGGTGCAGGCATTGTTTGCAGTAGCTCAGCAAAACGCACCACATCGTCTTGTGTCATGGCTCCGCTCACGACAGGCTGATACTCAACCCGTAAGCCTGCTTCTCGAGCCGCCGCTGAAACCTGCTCAGCAGTAGGCTGATCCGGACCGGCCTCGTAGTCTGGGCGATTGATGATGACGCTTTTAAAACCCGCTGCTGCGACGGCCGCCATATCGGATGGCTGCAACTGGGGCGCCACAGCAAAATCGGGGGTAATGGAATTAATTGGCGTCGACACGAAGTAGCTCCGAGTGAAATAGGCTAGGTCAAGCTAGCGTTATAAATGAGCGTTAAACATAACGCTGGTCCGATACTTACTAGTATACGCAGCGAAAGCCAATGTAGACGACATAGACGTCGATCGACTTGTACTGCATCCCCTCTACCCGCATTTGGGACGGGCCATACCACCAGGAGCCTCCTCCGGTCAGACGCGTATCGCCTTGCGCATCCGCTAGCCACTCCCAGGCGTTGGCTCCCATATCAAACAGTCCGTTGACTCCCTTGCGCGTCTTACCGACTGGGGCGTGGCGCTCCCAGCCGTCCCCAGCGCCTTGCGTATTCGCTCCTTCAGGCGAATCGCCCGTGGGGTAGGGATAGGTTTTGCCACGCACAAAAGGTGCAGGGGGATTCACGCGTTGTTCGGTATAGGCCGCGCGCATCCACTCTTGTTTATTTGGTAGTCGCCCACCGGCATCCTGACAGAAGGCCTGTGCTTCGCTCCACTTGACGTGCACCGCCGGCTCGTCGGATGCACCGGGGCTGCCAAAGGGAGCACGCCAATTCCATCCGGCTCGCTTCTGCCAACCCATCACATATTCAAAGCCACCACCGCTACGCTCAGCTTCGGTCACCACCCCTTTACGCTTGGCATATTCAGCAAAACGCCCAATACTCACTTCGGTCTCGTCAATCTGGTAATCACCCATATCCACCCGAACATTTGCTTGCTGTGCTGCCGCAATCGTGCACGCAAAGCAAGCAGACAGGGCACTAACACGGGACCAAAGAAAGACGGATCGAAGTAATTTCATAGTCAGCATCAGATAAGTTGGTA
>CAIYWO010000395.1 GCA_903929925.1 uncultured beta proteobacterium
CAGGCGTTGCGCTGCTTGCTTGCACAGTACCTGCGATATCTTGCTGGTAGGTTGAGCCAGCATTCAACGTCAAGTTTTGAGTGAAAGACAAATAGCCAGGAGAATTACCGGGCTTAAGTACACCACTCACAATGCTGTTGCCTGCAATCGTGCCTGTCCCCATCAACGTGCCCGCGGAAGCCACGAACACATCACCCGTACCCGTTGGTGAGGGACCCGCCACCACCAAGGTTCCACCAGATACTGTTGTGCCGCCACTGTAGGTGTTGGCGCCGCTCATGGTCGTGCTGCCTGTGCCAATAAAGGTTAAGCCGCCCGCGCCCGAGAACACGCCAGAAAGTGTGGCAGAACCTGAGATCGGATTCTGAATTGTGCTTGCGCTTGTCACACTAAAGACGGTGCTTGAGCTATCGCCACTCAACAATACAACCGTCCCACCAGACAATACGGGGTTTGAACCAATTGAGGCGAGCCCGACGCTCGTACCGCTCGATATATTTGAGACGCTTGCTCCGCCAGACGTTGAGCCTGAACCGCCTGAACTACATGCGCTACACGCCGTAATGAGTAAGTTCCAGATGCCAGACGTAGGCGTTGTTTGTGTTAAGACAAAGGTGTAGCCATTTGAGATTCCACTTGTGTTAACAAGGTTTGCTGGCGCGACTCCGGTTAAGACTGAGTTCAGCGGTGTGTTGAGGATCGAAGTACTGGTGGTCGAAAGTGATGAAATACCGAAGGTCGTTGAACCCGACGCATAGCTGACTGCGAGCTTGCCATAATTTGTACCGCTAGAAATAATGATGTTGTAGTTTGTTGGCAGGAGAATGTAGTACGCCAACGCACCTGATGCCCCCTGTGAATTGCTGAGGGATCCGATTAAGGGGAAAGCCATATCATTGTCGTTCCTGATTCCTCCAACAATAGTCCCCGTATTAATTAGACTTGTAATTGTTCCAGTATTAACAACCCCACCATGTGTGCCACTAATCGTACCTGCATTATTCAAGCTGGTGATCGTTCTGCCATTAGGGTTGTTTATTCCCACGCTTGAGCCGGCTATGGTTGAACTGAGATTATTAATAAAATTTGTGATTACTCCATTGTTTAGAAACGCATACGCACCAATAATGGAACCGCTATTAATAAAAGTCGTGGCATTTCCCTGAACACCCGCAAATGACCCGCTAATGGTTCCATTGTTTGTAGCTGTCGTGACGCCGCCAATGTGAAGACCGTCAATCCCAGATGTGGTGATGAGAGAACCATTGTTAACAAACGTACTGTTTGTATTGCTGACCGTCAGTTCATTCGAGACGATGACACCTTCGTTAATTGTCAGTGGGCCAGTGCTCCAAGTAATACCGGACGCATCACAGCTCGTAGCGTAGGGCGACACTGAAGTCGAACACACCGGTCCGGCCCAATTTTGACCACCAATGATTGCTGACAAAAGAAAAAAAAGTGCAGAGAGCAGCTTGGGGGAAATAGCGATGCTTAGTTTGGACACAATGAAGCTCTGCAGACGGTTTGATCGAAAAATCTCGCATCAGTGTTCCACTGGACCCATGTCGTGGATATCCTACGATCGTAGGATATGGTGGCCCACCAAATGCTAGGTATTCGCCAACGCCATCAAGGCAGAAAGTGACTGTATATCCAACTTTCGCATGACCTCCGCCTTATATTGCTTGGCGGTGGGTAAGGAAATCTCTAGGTCTCTAACAATCTCTTGATTACTAAAACCTCGTGCCAACAAAAAAAAGACCTCCCGCTCTCTGGGGGATAACAAACTAAGACGGTGCTGAAGGTCTTTTTTATGCTCCCGCGACTCCTTTTCTTGTTCGCCAAACGCTAATGCCCTATCTATAACATCCAACAGTTCATTTTTGGTGAAGGGCTTTAAGAGAAAGTCGAAGGCACGATTTTTCATCGCAGAGATAATTTGTCGGTCAGAGCTCTCGCCACTGATAAAAACAAACGGGAGCAATATCCCTCTTGAAACTAGCTCTGTCTGCAGCTCTAGGCCAGACATTTCCGGCATGACCATGTCCGACACGATCACACCCTCAAATTGAGCCGGTTCCGTCTGCAAATACTCAATAGCGCTCGAGTAATCTTTTACGGCATAGCCACTTGCTTGCAGCAACCGCAGCAAATCGGCGCGCAAGTCTGCATGATCTTCAATTAGACAGACATGGCCTTTCGTGCTGCTGGGAGTATGAGTAGTCATCGTGTGTGGCTTTGGCGTATCGAGGTATCCGGGATCTCAATGGAGAAAATGGTTTCTCCCTCTAATCCTTCCGCATAGTAAATGCGCCCAGCGTGCTGTTCAATAATGGACTTACTCAACCAAAGACCTAAGCCAGCACCATTCTTTTTAGTTGTTGCAAACAGTGAGAACAGATTTTGTCTTTTTTTTGAAGCAACGCCTGGCCCATTATCAACGACATCAATGCACAAACACTTATCTCTCACACATGACTTAATCAGGATTTTCTTTTCAGGCTTGCTGATCGAATCTAGCGATTCGATTGCATTTGAAACTAAGTTGCCAATTACCTGACGAAGCAGGGTTTCAGATACCAGCCAATCACAATCGGCTGCGAGAGAAACATCCAAGCTGACTTCAGCTTGTCGCGCACGCTCAGAATAAATATCTACCGTTTCGGCCAAAAACCGATCAATTTTAATTTGAGAAACTTCCGGGTCAGTTTTAGAGAATAATTTTTTAATCCCCGTGATCACCTCCGATGCTGCGCGTACTGAATCTTGTATTCGAACTAGCGAATCCCTCGCTTGTTCAGAAGTTGAGTCCTTTTCAATCAAGGAATCAGCCTCTTCCGAGTTGATCTGAATTCTTGCCAAAAACTGATTGAGCTCATGTGCAACACCAGCAGATAGCGCTCCGGTCTCAACAAGCGCGCGCGTGTTGACCAAGTGCGAAATCAACTTATCTTTCTCTGCCAGCAGCTTGAGTATTGATTCTTTATTCTTTGCCTCGGTCAGCGCGATAGAAGATCGTGTCTGCAACCAGAAAACGAAAATCACGATTTCTGAAACGATGAATAAGCTTGCCCGAAGGAAGCGAAAATACAGATCCCATTGATTCATCTGATCTTGAGTTAGCGCAAGCGGCTTGATCTCAAACATATCAAGAAGAATGATAGCCACCCAGACGGCATACACAATGAGTGTGACTATTACAACCGTGAGCATAATGTTCACGGTGGACGTTGGTGTGGATTTTCGTAGCAACGCGATTTCGATCAACAGCCATAACGAGATCGCCATTGTGAACGAATGAGTCACCATTAACTGCAACAAATAATGGTCGCCTAACGTAATGACTTTAATAACGACTAAAAAACATACAAGGGCCAACGTCAAACCGACTACAGCAAATTGGTATACACGTGTCGATACACGGACCGCGCAAAACATCAGCGGCTGACAAGCGATTGCAAAAAAACAAAGCAGGCGTCCTGCGAGCAGGTACCGACTGTGACTGAATGGGTCATCAGTCAAGTCAATCGGCGTTGAGCCTGTATCGGGCAGCAGACTCACGCCAACCAGCAGGGTTCCAAAGCAGCCTAAGGCAAGCCCAGCCACCCGACTGTAAAAGACACGATCTTTCGTCACACCTTTTGATAGCAACAGCGTTGCTGTCAAAAGCGAAAGCAAAGTGAAGCTCATGAGCAGAAAGTTAGTACCTATCTGCGTGTTCACGAAATGGTCTCCTTTGACTCGGGCAACGCAATCGCGGACCACTTAATCGTTATCATCGAGGCGTTAATTCCATCAAGCAGTCTGTTTAACAGTTTGATCAGCCGTGTATTCACGCGGCTTTTGTGGTCGATATTGGTGAGGCAGCTTAGACTACATCACAAATCGCCTGAGGTGCTGAAATCTCAGGTTATTTGCTTTTGGTTTGCGGGGGGGGATACTAACTCTGGGCTAACAACTAGGCCCACGCTCCACGAACACGCATGACCGTTACATCAAGCATTGGGATGCCGTATTTCCAAATATCGATTTGTGCGTAAACCTTAAAAAAATTAGTGTCGCGATCAAACGACCAGCTCGAGCATGAGATTACTCAACAGACATATTATTTAATCGACCACCGCCCATGGACTGAAATAGTGCAACAGTGTCAGTGAGTCGCTGCGCCTGCGCAGCGATCAGTTCAAATTTTGTCCGCTGCGCCTGTAGCTGTGCAATAAGCAGCTGAAGATAGCTAGCGGTACCAATGGAATATTGACGCTCGACTGACTTAGCTAACGCCGTCGCAGCCGCATTCGCTTTTGATTGAAACTCCAACGTCCGTGCATCATTTTCGAGGGCACGCAAAACGTCCGCAACGCTACGTAATGCGTCAAGTACTACCGTTTGATAGTTTGACGCCGAGGCATCGAAGGCAGCTAATGCAGCTCTACTCTCAGCAGGAAGACCCGCATTGAATATTGGCTGTGTTAATTGTCCCAATACTTGCCAAAATAGTGAGCCTGTGCCAAACAGTGTTTCCGGTCCTAAAGCCAGCGAGCCAATGCTTGAGCTCAAATTAAGCTGTGGATACATTCTGGCGACCGCAGCACCGTAGTCTGCGTTTGCGACTCGCATCAACGCCTCTGCAGCTTGAATATCCGGACGATTTCTGACTAGCAACGAAGGAACAATCAAAGGCAAATGTGTTGGTAGCGAGAAATCTCCCATTTCAAAGGATGGCCTCAACGCTGCGCCAGGAGCCTCACCCGATAGAGTTGCTAATAAATGCGTCATTTGCTTATGACGCGTCTCCAGCACCGGGATCCCTGCGCGGGTTTGTTCGACTTCTGTCGTCAAAGCTAGAACATCATCCTCAGATGCCTGCCCCAACCGGAGTCGATGGCGTGCCACCACAAGCTGCTGCTGTTGTGCGGTCAAACTCTCCTCATTGGCACGAATCTGACTGGCAAGTTTCGCTTGCGTGACGGCCGTCGTAACAATATTTGCCGCTAACGTCAGTTGTGCTCCCTCAAGCTGAAATTTCTGAAAAATGGTGCGTGATGCTAATGACTCAAGAACGCGGCGATTACCGCCAAATACATCAAAGTTATATGATACGCCGACTGTGGTGTTGTATAGATTAAAAATATCGGGGCTGATTGGAAGTCCCTGCGTTGCTCCATTGAGTTGCACACGCTGCCCTGTCATCGTTGCATTTAACTGTGGATAGAGTGTAGAACCTGCACGCGCACTATAGATTTCGTGCGACTGCTTTAAGGTAGATTGCGCCGACTGAAGAGACGGATTCGAAAGAAGCGACTACTCAATCAGACTATCAAGCTTAGGAGAGCCGAGCGCACGCCACCAATCCTTAGACACGAGGATAATGCTGTCAAAAACTTGCTGCTCACCGAAAGCATAGCCCGTGGATACAGTTTTACCGGGGAATTCCTGTGCGGTGTAGCTCTTTACCGTCGGCGCCGCTAATTGTTGAAAATCCGGGCCAACGCTACAGCCGTTTAGCAGAACTATATTTAGTAGGAAAATATATTTCTTCATTAGAATGAGCGTCCCTCACCAACTTCTTCCTGTGTCACGCCATCACGAATATGGTAGATGCGTTTGAAAGTAGGAATAATTTTTTCATCGTGCGTCACGACAATAATGGCCGCCTGATACTGCTGTGCCAGCTGATTCAAAATCCGGATGACGGCTAAGGCTCGAACACCGTCGAGTGGCGCAGTCGGCTCGTCAGCCAAAATGACTGGAGGACGATTAACGAGTGCGCGCGCAATCGACACACGTTGCTGCTCTCCGCCGGACAGTTGTGCAGGCATCGCCTGTGCCCGATGCGCCACATCAAGTGCCCCTAGTAATTCGAGTGACAATTTCCGCGCCGCACCATTGGATTGCCCCGCCAACATCGGCAACAAGGCGACGTTATCCGTCACGTCAAGAAAAGGAATCAAATATGGAGCTTGAAAAATAAAGCCAATTTTGTCACGGCGCAGTGCACGAAGATCTTTGATTTTCCATCCGTTATCGTAAATGATGGTGTCGCCCACCGTCATGCGGCCGGCCGTTGGCTCCACGACTGCACCCAGACATTTCAGCAATGTACTTTTACCAGAACCCGAAGGACCGACTAGACCCACTACTTCGCCTGGCGAAACCACCATATTGATATCTTTTAGAGCATCGACGGCTGTGTCACCCGAGCCATACCGCTTGCGCACGCCTTCAATACGAATCCCCGTTGTATTCATATCATCCTCCAATCGCATCAGCCGGATCGACTTTGAGAGCAGCCCAGATCGCGACGACGCTAGCAAGAATACAAATGACAACGATGGC
>CAIYWO010000396.1 GCA_903929925.1 uncultured beta proteobacterium
ACTATTACAAAAGAATTTGCAAAAAATCGATCGGAGACAAACATGATCAAAAAACTAGTCGGGCTAGCTGTTTCTTGTGCCGCATCATTGCTGTTTGCTAGCAGCGCGTCGGCGCAAGGTGTCACAAAAGATGAAATCTTGATTGGAGGTTTTGGACCGATCACAGGCCCAGCGGCTTACATTGGGTTGGGTGGTCGTGATGGTCTAGCAATGGCCATTAAAGAAATTAACGCCGCTGGTGGAATCAACGGCAGAAAATTCCGTTTGATTTTTGAAGACGATGGACATTCGCCAACGCGCGCCTTGGGCGCAGTGAAAAAGCTTATCGATCAAGATAAAGTGTTCATGATTTTTTGTGCCGCTGGATCAAATGCGACCGTAGGTACGATTGATTACATCAAGGCGCAGCAACGCGTCATGTATGTTTCCTTTGCGTCGGCTCCCGCGGTCACCTTTCCCTTTAATAGCTATTTGTTCCGCGGAGCAACAACCGAAGTCCCTCGCTATGGTGAACTATATTCAGAGTTCATCGCTGATGGACTAAAAGCCAAGAAAGTGGCAATTATGAATGGCCGCGAGGAATACCCTAAGAATGAAGGCAATGCGTTGGCCACGACGCTGAAAGATGTGTACAAGGTTGATGTGGCCGCTCGGGCCGAATTCAATATTGGCGACAAGGATTTCACGCCACAGTTGCTTGCTGTGAAGAACTCGGGCGCTGAAGTTGTTGCGTTCTTTGGTAACCCAGCCGAGGCGGCGATTGCGATGCGTCAGGCTCGCGAATTAGGGCTCAAGCAAAGGTTTTTTGTAGGCGCAACCATGGTAGATAAGTCGTTTACCCTTGCAGCCAAGGAAAATGCTGAGGGCGCAACAGGGTTTTCGCTCATTCCGTTTTTGCCAGGCACTCCAAACCCCACGCTGCAAGCGTGGGAGGCTAAGTGGAAGAAAGAGTATCCAAACTTGCCGGTCGGACGTCCAAACGTGTTTGACGTGATGGCTTACACCGATATGTATGTGTTAGCTGAAGCGATGAAGAAGGCGGGCCCAGATCTGAATACCAAGAGCTTGATTGCAGGCTTGGAGCAAATTAAAAATTTCTCATCATCGCCTCTCGCCGCACCGATCACCTTTACCAACAAACATCACATCGGCAATTTGACATTGACCGTGATGGAGGTCAAAGGCGGTAATTGGCAACCTGTGGGTTGGAAGCCTAGTCGGCCCAGCGAAATCCTCAAGCGTTACGAGTAGGGACGACTTGAGGAGTACTGCGTGTCGCGCAAGCGCGAGGCGCAGTACTAACTTTTCAATATGACCATCACAATTGCACTACAGTTGCTCATTGCCGGCTTATCAGTTGGCAGCATATACGCGCTCGTTGCCTTAGCGCTCGTCATTCCGTTTAAAGCATCTAGCATTTTGAATTTTGCTCAAGGTGAGCTTGTTACCGTTGGGGCGTATGCCGCGTTGGTCTTGACGGCGTTAGCCCTGCCTTACTGGGTTGTATTGCCCGTCACGATACTGATTGGCTTTGTTGTCGGAATGTTTATCGAGCGTGCCATGATCCGTCGCATCATGGCTGCACCGGAGTTTACGTTGGTCATTGCGACCTTCGCGATCGGACTCATTATCAAGAGTGCGATACGTCTGTACTGGCAAGATAATCTCTTCACCATTGATAATCCCTTGCCCTTTGCTTCCTTTAGAGTGGCGGGTGTGGTGTTGAATCCGCAGTACCTATGGGTCATTTTCTGCACAACGATGTTGGTCGTGTGTTTGGCTTGGTTCTTTAAGTTCAATCCTTTGGGCAAGGCGATGCGCGCGGTATCCCAAAGTCAGGAGGCTGCCCGCCTGATGGG
>CAIYWO010000397.1 GCA_903929925.1 uncultured beta proteobacterium
CACAAACTGGTTTGGTCCGTCTGTCATGCGTTGGGTGCTAGGTGTTTCTTTCCTTGGCATGGCAATATGGATTTTGATTCCAGACAAGCTCGATGACACCGATGCTGACCCCAAAGGTGGAGTTTTTCTAACAACGGTTGTTGCGTTCTTTCTGGCCGAGATGGGCGATAAAACACAGTTCGCAACGGTAGCGCTTGCTGCACAGTACCCGTCATTGTGGGCGGTCGTCATGGGCACAACGGCCGGCATGATGTTGGCCAATGCGCCAGCGGTGCTGCTAGGTGATCGGATTACCCGTGTTGTACCCATGCGCACCGTGCACATCATCGCGGCGATTCTCTTCGCAGTCTTAGGTTTGTTGGCCCTGTTTGACGTGGGCGCACTGACTGCGATTTAACGCCGCGCGCGTGGTCATCGCAACTTGACGAGTTGCTTGCCAAAGTTCTCGCCGCGCAACATACCCACAAAGGCTTGCGGTGCTTGCTCCAAGCCTTCCACGATCGACTCCTTGAACTTCAGTTTTCCGCTCGCCACGCGTTCAATGAGTTGCGCTCTGATGCCCGGCCAGGTCTCGAGCTTGTCTGAGACGATGAAGCCTTGCACACGTATGCGGTTGATCAGAATAGAGCGCAGTGTGCGATGTGCGTGCGGATCTCGGTTGAATTCGGACACCATTCCGCAAAGTGCGACACGCGAGAAGACATTCATGCGTGTCAGTAAGGTTTCAAAAATTTCCCCACCTACATTTTCAAAGAGACAGTCAATACCCTTGGGTAATAGCGCATCAAGCTGGGTGTGAAAGTCTGTCGCGCGGTGATCCGCGCAGGCATCAAAGCCTAACTCGCTCACCACGTAATCACATTTTGCTCGGCCGCCAGCAACACCCACGACGCGGCATCCTGCTTGTTTTGCAAGTTGCCCGACAACACTCCCTACTGCGCCCGATGCAGCATCGACGACGACCGTCTCACCTGACTTGGGCTGACAGATGTCGATGAGCCCGGTCCAGGCCGTGATGCCTGGCATGCCTAGCACGCCAAGGTAGGCGGAGGCGCGAACGCGTGAAGCGTCAATGTTTGTGACGGCCTGGGCCGGCATGCTTGCGTAAAGCCGCCAGCCGCTCGCGGCTAACACGGTGTCGCCCACAGCAAAAGCGTTTGACCGAGACTCGATGACCGTACCGACCGCGCCACCTACCATGACGTCCCCTGGGTTGACCCCTTTGGCATAAGACTTTGCGTCGGAGATACGGCTGCGCATGTAGGGGTCCAAAGAAAGCCAGTCGTTCTGAATTAAAACCTCGCCCTCTGCAGGGAGGGGCATAGGGGCTTCGACAAGCTCGAAGTTGTCGGCACTGACCCAGCCTGTTGGGCGGCTGGCGAGTCTTACGTATTTGTTTTGCATGACAGTCAATATGTTTGCTTAGATTGAGGGTAAACCCTAGTGTAAAAAACTTGTAGCTTGAGTCGGAGATACTGTCGGTCGTTTCAAACCCCAAGCTGAGTAGGGATCTGGTGACGGCAGTGTTTCCCTCAGTTAATATCGATTCAGTTTATTCCTACTTTCCATCCGCGGGAGCACCCAAATGGCGATACAGCTAAAAGTTAATGGTAAAGATCACAGCGTCGATGTCGACCCCACCACGCCCCTGCTTTGGGTGATTCGTGAGCAAGTTGGTTTGACAGGCACAAAGTATGGCTGCGGAATCGCACAGTGCGGCTCCTGTACCGTGATGCTTGAAGGGCAGGCTATCCGTTCATGTGTGATCCCTGTCAGTGCTGCTGCTGGTAAAAATGTACAGACCGTCGAGGGTCTGGCTGCAGATGGCAAGCTCACAAAATTGCAGCAGGCCTGGATCGATCATCAAGTACCACAGTGCGGTTTTTGTCAGTCAGGCATGTTGATGGCTGCGACTGATTTGTTGGCTAAGAAGCCAAAACCAACTGACGCGGACATCGATGCCGCGATGACAAATATTTGCCGTTGCGGAAGCTTCCAAGAAGTCCGCGCTGCGATCCACTCTGTTGCTAAAGCCTAAGGGGTCTTCACATGAATGCACGCGTCCCGAATCCTTCCCGCAGACAGTTTATTGTTGGCTCGACTGCAGTCAGCACAGGTCTTGCAA
>CAIYWO010000398.1 GCA_903929925.1 uncultured beta proteobacterium
TAATTAGGTCGGGAGTGCCAACTTACGGCGCAGGAAGCGAAGGATTGCGCCCAGCACAGGAATCTGCTCGTACACTTGTGCGGCCGCATCCCAATAATCTCGATGCAACACAATCAAACCCTCAGGGTTGAGCGCAAATTCTGTACAGCCCGAAATGCTCTGGGCTTTTCCCCTGCAGGAAAAATAAAAATCCCATGTCATGAATCCTGAAAGTCCATTACATGCGATGCGTGTGACGACAAACCGTGGACCATCCAACGTATCAAACATATGCTGAAATACTTTGCGGGTATCGCGACACCCATGCAGATCATTGAATGGATCTATAAAGCGCGCCGAGGGTGCGTAGATCTGCTCGATGTTATTTAACGTCTGGGGGCTCAGTTGCTCGAACCAATCTGCAATCTCACGAAAACGTAGCGAACGATCCAACGCTTGTACAGTATTCATCACATCCCCGTAGTTTTATGCAATAACCAAAATCGCAAGCGATAAGGTAGGCGACTGATCAGGCGCAACGTTCCGGCAAAACCGCGTGGGAAACGAATTTCAAACCGTCCCTTCTGCAGGCCACTTTTAATACAGTCCGCGGCATCCTTTGGGGTCATGAGTCCTGGCATCTTAAAGTCATTACCCGAGGTCATCGGCGTCTCGACGAAACCCGGATTGATCAAGTAGACGTCTAGACCTTTCGGTGCGAGCTCAAAATACATGGTTTCTGCCAAGTTGTTCAAGGCCGCTTTTGTTGAGCCATAGATAAGCGCCCGAGGCAGTCCGGTGTATGCCGAAATACTTGCGATCAGTGCTATGCCACCCGACTGTCGGTTGAGAAAATAAGGTACTAACGATGCGAGCGCCCGATACACACTGACAACATTAAGGTCAAAACTCTTTTGCACGTCGGAGAGGTTCAAGCTCCAGCTATGGGTAGGATCGTATCGAGCCGCCCCTAACACCACTAGGTCAATATGTCCCATTGCCGACAGCGTAGCCTGCATCGCCTCTGGCCACGCCTGTGGTTCAGCCGAATCAAACGCCACCACATGCGCTTTGGGAAAGTTGGCTGCGACGGACTGAAGTTCGGTCTCCCGTCTTGCTGAAATCGTCACATGTGCTCCGGCCTCAAGCAAAGACTGAGCAAGCGCGGCGCCAATGCCGCTCGAGGCACCAACAATCCACACTCGTTTGTCCAGCCAATCATGAATCGGCTGATTCAACGGCTTGAACCATGCCGACATCACTTGGCACCCTCGGTCCGTTTCTTAAAGAACAAGGTCACTTCACCGAGATCAACCCCAAACTTCGACATGACCGAGCGATTCATCATTGAGCTGTCGTCGAGTTGCCACATCCAATCATCAAAATCGACCAAATACTCCTTGCCATCAACGGGTAAACGCATGACGTAGGTCCAGCGCAAGGCGTTGCCAGCGACCTTACCCGTCGCAACGCCAACAACATCGTCGGCGGTACCTTGCCAAGTACCGTCAGGCTGTCGCTTCAATGTCCAGACTCTACGCTGAGTCTCGCCGTCCGAGTAGGTAAACCGCTCATCCAGGACTCCCTCCTGTGGACTTTTCCAGCTTGCCTCAATCACGACATGGAAACGCCGCGCAACGGCGCCATCACGCTTCTGGAAGATTCCCCAGGCGTCAATCGTGCCATTAAAGAAGCTAGATAATTCCAACTCTGGTTTTTCGCGGGCATAGTGATCGACATCAACACTGCCACAGGCAGTCAATACAGCCGCACTGATAGAGGCAATGAATGCTTTGAGTTTCATGGAAGTGATTCCTTGATCAAGAGTTAGCGACCGTCACTTGACGGCGCGCTGGAACGAAACAACACAACAGCGGCTACTGCTTTTAAGACGATCGGAAAGCCAACATACAAATACAACAGCGGTGCGGCAGTGGCTGGCACACCGGGTTGATAGTCGAACCAACCCAACAGAGGAAGCGTCACGCCGGCCGCAATGGCTAGGGCTAACTTGCCGATCAATACCCAAATGCCGACATATAAGCCAGTGTTGTGACGCTGCTCTACCGGAATCACGTCAGCCAACATCGCAGTAGGAAGCGCAAGATCCGAACCAAGTGCAGCTCCGGCTGCCAAACACACTACGCCATACAACATGACATCACCCTCGCCGACCGCGCTGGCACCGAGTAGTGCAATTGCGGCCAACGCACTCCCTGCAAGCCACGCCCAACGCTTGCCTATACGATCAGCCAAGGCCACCCACAGAGGCAGCGCAAACAGCCCTGCGAGAAAATAGAGCCCCAGAAAAAGGCCTGCTTCTTGTGGCCGTTGGACGATATCACCGATAAAAAATAAAACAAGCGTTGCAGGAACAGCCACTGCAATAGCGTTCAATAGGAAAAACTGGAACACTCTTCTAACAGGCCGATGTGCAAGCGCTGCACGCCATCCCGCACTAGCAACAATCACCCGATCTAGCGGACGCGGTGTCCAGACCAAGGTGATGGCAAGCGCCACAAATAATGTCGCTGAAAAGCCATAGGCGAAAATTCTGTAACCCGCTGCCGCTCCGTAATGTTCCACTAAAGCTACAGGCAAGACCGAAGCGCAAACGACTCCGAGCAAACCAAGCCCTTCACGCCACGCCACCACACGAGAGCGCACAAGCGGCTCATCACTCAGCCGCGTCCCCCACGTCACATAACAGATGCTCAGTAAGCTGTGCGCTGCATAGAGCGCGATCAGGCAGCAAGCGAGCCACGCCATTAAGCCAAGCTCAGGCCAGTCAGGTGGCGAAAACAACAGCACAAAGCTTAAAGCGAGTAAGGCTGAAGCCATTGCGGTGATGATGGGCCACCCGAAACGCTTCGTTTGGAACACATCGACGATACGCCCTAAGAATGGATCTTGGGCCGTATCTAATAAACGGGTCAAAAACAGGATGGCACCCAAAGACACCAGATTCAACCCAAGATTTTCACCGTAGTACTTGGGTGAAATCATATAGATCGGCATCATTGCCATCGCTAAGGGCAACCCAAGCGCACCGTAGGCTGCGAGACGGTAAGGACTCATGGCTTGCCACCCAGTAAAGCCTGTCTAAGCACTGGTTCGCTGGTGCGCGGATCCAACCATATTGCAAAGAATGCGCGAGCAAGGCTGTCGTCAATCTGACCCGTGGCCTTACCTTGATGATAAAAGCGTGCGCCCTCGCCAGGTTGATAGACACCCGTCAAGGTGTCTCCGGAAACCACATCGGGCAAGACACGCGCTAGCTGATCTCGCCATTGCGGGTGTGCGTTGACCACAAACCCAAGCTTCGCCATTTCATCCAAGGAAGCTTGAACGATGCGCGATCCTTCTATGGTTCTGTGGTACGTCAAAGAAAGAGCGAAAGGCTGGTTTGGGATGTAACGACCGTCGGGCGCCCAAAGACGGGCGTCATAGATACGGAACCCAAACCGAGAAAATTGCGCACGACCAACCTCCCCGACCTGAGGAATGCCCTGGGGCGGATCGATCGCGTGTGCATGAGCTCCTAA